>CAYVWO010000556.1:341-1500 GCA_964455495.1 uncultured Tessaracoccus sp. | reverse complement strand
CCGGCGCGGTTCGCGACGGCGCGCTCGTCAAGGTGCTCGGCACCGGCGACGTGTTCGTGGCGCTGACAGTGCCTGAGAACGCCTTCTACGGCTCAGCAAAGGCCAAGATCGCCGCGGCGGGCGGCGCCGCGGCCCTCATCTGAGGACGCACAACGCACCAAACCCTCGACGGGGTGGGACCGGAAATCGGTCCCACCCCGTCGTCTTTTGTCCTTCCTGAGCTTTTGGTGGCCCGCCGCGCGCTTGGTAGGCTGCGAGGGTTGCCGTGCCGTAACCGGTCCCGCAGCGCCCTAAAACGATCGTCGAAAGTAGTATTTCGAATGCTGTCCGCCCTCGCTAACGCGTTGAAGACGCCAGATCTTCGCAAGAAGCTCCTCTTCACGCTCGGCATCCTCGCCGTCTTCCGTCTCGGCTCGTCGATCCCGTCGCCGAACGTGAACATGGGCCGCATCAACGAGTGTCTGGCGCTCAGCGCCCAGGGCGACCAGGCCGGGATCTACTCGATCATCAACCTGTTCTCCGGCGGCGCGCTGTTGCAGTTGACGATCTTCGCGCTGGGCATCATGCCCTACATCACGGCGTCGATCATCCTGCAGCTGCTGACGGTCGTCATCCCGCGGCTCGAGACCCTCAAGAAGGAGGGCGCCTCCGGCACGCAGAAGATCACCGAGTACACGCGCTACTTGACGCTCGTGCTCGCCGTCCTCAACGCGACGGCGTTTGTGACGCTCGCCCGCACGGGCCAGCTGTTCGTCGGCTGCGACGGCATCCTGTACTCCGACGAGCTGCTGCCGCTTGTCACCATGGTCATGATCATGACCGCGGGCACCGGTGTCATCATGTGGATGGGCGAGCTGATCACCGACCGCGGCGTCGGCAACGGCATGTCCATCATGATCTTCACCCAGATCGCCGCCAGCTTCCCGACGGGCCTGTGGGCCGTTAAGCAGGGCCACACCGGCGCCACGGGCTGGTTCCTGTTCTTCGCCGTCATCGGCGTCGGCCTCCTCGTCATGCTCGCCATCGTGTGGATCGAGCAGGGCCAGCGGCGCATTCCCGTCCAGTACGCCAAGCGGATGGTCGGCCGTCGCCTGGTCGGCGGCTCGACGACCTACATCCCGCTGAAGGTCAACCAGTCCGGCGTCATCCCCGTCATCTT
>CAYVWO010000556.1:0-331 GCA_964455495.1 uncultured Tessaracoccus sp. | reverse complement strand
CCGATTCGCGTATGGTTCTTGACGGCGCCGTCGTCGAACTCGAGGCGATCCTCGACATCCCCGTCATCTTCGCGTCGTCGATCATGTACCTGCCGGTGCTGTACGCCACCTTCCGGCCCAACGGCGCGGTCTCGGAGTGGATCGCGGTCAACTTCAGCGGCCAGAACCACTCGTGGGCGTACACGCTGACGCAGTTCGTCCTGATCATCGCCTTCTGCTACTTCTACGTGTCGATCACCTTCAACCCCGAAGAGGTGGCCGACAACATGAAGAAGTACGGCGGCTTCATCCCGGGCATCCGCGCGGGCAAGCCGACCGAGAACTACCTGGC
>CAYVWO010000555.1:0-1510 GCA_964455495.1 uncultured Tessaracoccus sp. | reverse complement strand
CGCTCTCCAGCGATGCCTTCCCGTCGCAGGAGTTCGACTTCATGCTCTCCAATCCGCCTTACGGCAAGAGCTGGAAGACCGACCAGGATCGCTTGGGCGGGGCAAAGAAGATCATCGACCCCCGCTTCATCGTCACCCACGGCGGCGACCCGGACTACTCTATTGTCACCCGCAGCAGCGACGGCCAGCTGATGTTCCTCGCGAACCTCATCTCCAAGATGAAGCAGCACACCGCACTCGGTTCCCGCATCGCATCGGTGCACAACGGCTCCTCGCTGTTCACCGGCGACGCCGGTCAGGGCGAGAGCAACTTCCGTCGCTGGATCATCGAAAACGACTGGCTCGAAGCCATCGTCGCCCTGCCGCTCAAGATGTTCTACAACACCGGTATCGCGACCTATGTGTGGGTGATCTCCAACCGCAAGGAAGAGCGCCGCAAGGGCAAGGTGCAACTCATCGACGCCACCAGCTGGTTCACGCCCTTGCGCAAGAACCTCGGCGAGAAGGGCGTCGAGATCAGCGACGCCGATGCTGACCGCGTGCTCGCCACCTACAAAGCCTTCGACCAGGCCGACGACCCCGATCACTCGAAGGTCTTCGACGGTATCGATTTCGGGTACTCCAAGATCACCGTCGAACGCCCATTGCGCATCGCGGGCGTCGAGGCCGACCGCATCTACAAGGCCGCCGAGGTCAAGAAGCTCAAAGAAGACGGCGTCCGTGATGAAGCGGCCCCGCCGATCATCAAGAAGGTGCTGCCGTTCGCCGCGACGCCCGACCCGTTGCGCGGGCGGTACGAGGCGGTCATCGACGGGCGAACTCGCGTGGTCGAGTACGAGCCCGACACCGAGCTGCGCGACACCGAGCAAGTGCCGCTGACCGAACCCGTCGGTGAGTATGCCGACGGCATCGAGGCATTCTTCCGTCGCGAGGTCGAGCCATACGCTCCCGATGCATGGATCGACGAGACCAAGACGAAGATCGGCTACGAAATCTCCTTCACCCGCCACTTCTACAAGCCCACCCCGATGCGCACCCTCGCCGAGATCCAGGCCGACATCCGCGCCCTCGAAGCCGAGACCGACAACCTCATCGCCGAGATCGCAGGAGAGGGCTGATGTTTCGAGACCTGCCGCGCTACCCAGAGATGACGGTGAGTCAGCTCTGGGATGCGAAGGTGCCGAGTCACTGGGAAGTTCATCCCGGGCTCGCCGTTCTCGCAGAGAATCGACGCAAGAATGACGGCCTTATCGAGTCGCAGGTCCTGTCCCTCAGCTATGGCCGAGTCGTAGTGAAACCCGTGGAGAAACAGCGGGGGCTCGTGCCAGATTCATACGAGAGCTACCAGATTCTCGTGCCGGGCGACATCGTCGTACGACCTACTGATCTCCAGAACGACCAGGCCAGTATTCGGGTAGGTCACGTGAAAGATCGAGGGATCATCACCTCGGCCTACATAGGACTCCGTGCTCGTGGGTCTTGGAGTGATGCCTACGCGTATCACTACCTG
>CAYVWO010000554.1:0-1516 GCA_964455495.1 uncultured Tessaracoccus sp. | reverse complement strand
TCACGGAGCGTCGGGCGGCGGCATCTCGCAGGCCGCGGAGCCGCCCGGGAGGCGGTGCCGGTTCCGGGCGACGAGCCCGTAGACCCACTCGACGAGCACCCTGATACCGGGGAGCGCCAGGACTCGGCCGATCGCCGGCCAGGGAAGGCGGGATCGGCGAAGCACGGCGGAGATGGCGGCCCCTCCGACAAACACCCTTGTGCCGTCGACAACGTGCAGCTTCTCCGCACATTTATCCACAGTTAGTCCGAAGTCGTCGAGGTTCACGGATTGGAAGGAACGCGCCTCGGCGTCGGCGCGAAACCACCGATTGGTCATGGCTCGCGACGATGTGGTACAGAACCCGCAGTCCGCGTCGTAGAGCACAAGCATCGTGGGCCGCCTCGCACCGTCCACCGGGTTATCCACACGCCCTCGCCGACCGTCTCGCACGACATACCGCCTAGTCGATCGCCGGTCTGGGGAAGTCTAGGGTCCGAGCTCGACGTGTTATCAACAGCCCTGTGGACATCCTTGCCCTCACTTTTCCGCAGCAGGGGAATCGACGCTCGGCTCCGCGGCGGCCTCGGTGGCCGCGTCGCCAGCCGCCGGGCCGGAGTCCTTGTCAGCGGGGACTTCGGCACCCTCCGTCGGCTCGGGCTCGGGCGACGATGGATCGTCGTTATCCCCGGAGTTATCCACACCGTCCTCGACATCGCTCAGGGCGCGCTTCCGGGCGAAGATCCAGAGCCCGAGGCCTGCCAGGATCATCGGGACCGACAGCCACTGGCCCATGCTCAGGCCCAAGCCGAGGAGGCCGAGGTTGGCATCGGGCTCGCGCCAGAACTCCGCGACGAACCGGAAGACGCCGTAACCCGCGACGAAGAAGCCGGCCACCTGCCCCCGGAACCGGGGCTTGCGGGCGTAGAGCCACAGCAGCACGAAGAGCAGGACCCCCTCCAGCAGCATCTGGTACAGCTGCGAGGGGTGGCGGGGCACGTCGCCGCCGGTGGGGAAGATCATGGCCCACGGCAGGTCGGCCGGGGCCTCGCGTCCCCACAGCTCGCCGTTGATGAAGTTGCCGAACCGGCCCGCAGCCAGCCCGATCGGGGCGGCGGGAACGAGGAAGTCGGCAACCTGCAGGAACGGGCGCTTCTTCTTCCACGCCACCCACGCGAGCCCGAGCGTCACGCCGATCGCCCCGCCATGGAAGCTCATGCCGCCGTCCCAGACCCGGATGATGTCGAGCGGGTTCGCAAGGTAGTGCGCCGGGTTGTAGAAGAGGCAGTAACCGAGGCGCCCACCTACCAGCACGCCGACGATGGCCGACAGCAGGATGTCCTCGACGTCGACCTCAGCCCACGGCGCCGGCGTGGTGATGGACCGATAGGGCTCGTGCCGCAGCCGACGCCGCATCAGCAGGTACGCGAGCGCGAACGCCAGCAGGTACATGATCGCGTACCAGTGGATCTTCAACCCGAAGAGGTTGATGGCGACCGGATCGAAGTCCGGGAAGGTCAGCACGAGGGTCGTCACG
>CAYVWO010000553.1:0-1518 GCA_964455495.1 uncultured Tessaracoccus sp. | reverse complement strand
TCATCCCGCGGTTGCTGCGCGAGGTCGGCCTGGTGATGGTCGCGGATCCCGAACGGCGCGAGACACTCCCGGAACCCCCCGTCTTGAAGGCGGCAGAGGGGACGTACTGGCGGATCGGCGATGTCCATGCGCGGCGACTCACTGAAGGACGATCCTGGACCACCGCGCGCGGCGACGAGCTCACGGCCGAGGCCGGGGACTGGTGGGTCCGCTCCGTCGACCCGAAGAGGCCAGACGGGCGGTCGGTCAAGCCGGAGGCGTTCGAGCGGTCGTATCGGCAGATCGAGGGCGACCGTTACGAACGGACCGGCTCCGTCCGCGCCCGACAGGTGCTGGTACCCGAGCTGGTCCGGACCAGCGAGGGCCCGGCGCACGCCGACGTGCACGACTGGGTGATCACCGACGATCACGGCTCAACCTGGCCGGTGTCTGAGGAGTCCTTCGAGCGCCTCTACGACTCCGCTCCCCCGAAGGACGAGTCTGAGCGCGCGGGTCAGCCGTGACGGAACCCGCGAGGCCACAGCGGGTCTGCGTGGTGCCCGCGCCGGGGTTCGAGGCCCTGGGCCAGGGCATCGCCTTGTACCTCGGCGATCGCGGGCTACGCAGCCGCGTCGGCGCGCCCACAGCCGATGACGAGGCGGTGGTCGTCGTCCTGGCGCGGGAGCTACCCGACGGCGTGCCCAGCCTGCTCGGCCTGCCCGGGCGTCTGGTCCCGGTGACGGTTGGCGGCGTCGCGGGAAACCAGGTGCCACGGCGCCTCGCGGACCTCAACTGGGTTCCGTGGACGCCTGAGCGTGCGGACGCCGCGTTGGCGGCCATCCACGACGCCTGCGTGACCGACCTCGGGAGTTTCTTCGAGGCGCAGAGCCTCGAGGCCCGCGCCGCGGGCTGGGAGGTCGCGGGGCGCAGTGACGCCGATCTGGTCCGGACGAGACGCGAGTTCCGGCAGCTTGTCGATGGCCTCGGCGCGGGTGTCGCGCTGTCGCCCCGCGCCCGCGACTTCGTCGACCGCTCCCGCGCGGCGACGCGGGCGACGACGAGGAGGGGCCGGCTGAGCAGGGTCCTGTGGATCGGTCTCGCGGTGGCCGTCGCGTTGGGCGTCTGGCAGTCCGTCACTACGGTGCAGCGCTACCAAGAGCGCAGAAGCCTCTATCTCCTGGCCGCCGAAGCGGAGAACGACGGGCACGCGGTGGTGCAGATCCAGAAGCTCGCCGGTCTGGTGCTGCTGAGTGACGAGATCGGGGAGCCGGTGCCGCTCGGTGGCGGAGGCCGTCGCCGATGCCCTCGACGTGAGCATCGGCGATGTCTCGCTGACAGGAGCCAACACCGGCGTCATCTTCACCGTCACCGCCAAGGCCGGCACGCCAGAGCTCGCCCGCGAAATGGCCGACGCCGGCATCCGCGCCACGTCGATCGCGGCCAACGAGCTCGAGACCCTGACCGTCTCCGGCGAGAGCTCCGGCGACACCGTCGTCAAGATCGTCCCCGTCGAGCTCGCCCTCACCCCGACCAGCCCCG
>CAYVWO010000552.1:0-1526 GCA_964455495.1 uncultured Tessaracoccus sp. | reverse complement strand
CGAAACACGGGCGAAATGGAGGCGGACTATCGTCGATTCGACCCCGAAACGGCACGCATATCTCGGAGGCGTTATGGCCACCTCTCCCTTCTCCGTCGTCGCGTCTCACGTGTGGATCGGCGGCACGTTCCGGCCCGCCAGAGTGGGCGTCCGCGACGGCGTGATCGACGAGGTGGTGCCGCTCGCCAGCCGCTACCTCCCCGTCGGCCCGCCCGGCGATGTCGGCGGCGAGGTGTACCGCCTGCCGGAGGACACCATCCTCCTCCCCGGGCTCGTCGAACCGCACGTCCGCGTCGCCGAGCCGGGGAACTCGGAGGGGGAAGGGTTCCGCTCCGCGACGCTCGCCGCAGCGGCGAGAGGCATCACGACGATCCTCGACCTGCCCATCCCTCCGGCAACCACGGAGGACGCGCTGCGGAGCAGCCGGAAGGCCGCGGGGCGCAACGCGTTCGTGGACGTCGGCTTCCTGGGCGGCGTCGTGCCGGGCAATCTCGGCTCGCTCGCCGCGCTGCGCCGGGCGGGCGTGGTCGGATTCGCCTGCTCCCTCTCGCCGTCCGGCGAGCTCCCGCGCCTGGACGCGGAGCAACTGGTACTCGCGATGGCGGAGGTGGCGGCGCTCGGCTCGCGGCTGAGCGTGCACGCGGGCCCCTCGGCCATCGAAACCGTGATCGACGCGGTCCGTCGCGTCGGCTGCCACACTCATCTCCTGCACCTCGGCGACGGCGGCGCCCTGGCCGCGATCCGGGCGGCCAAGCGCGAGGGGCTGCCGCTCACCGTCGGGACCCGCCCGAACCACCTCTCGCTCGTCGCGGAGGACGCCCCCGACGGCGGCCGCAACCGGGACCTGTTCTGGCGGGGCGTCCTGGACGGCACCATCGACGCGATCGCGGGCGGCGGCGTCGCCGAACTGCAGGCCGGGCTCTCGAGCGTCTGGACGGAGGCGAAGCGGCGCCGCATCCCGCTGTCGACGCTCCTCCCGCTCTTCACGACCGGTCCGGCCACCGTCGCGGGCATCGACGACGCCGGGGAGATCGCCGTCGGCAGGCCCGCAAACCTGACGGTGTTCGGTCCCGAGCGCGCGACGTCGGCCGGTGTCGAGGAGCCGCAGCGCAACGGGGGCGGCCCGCGCGCGCTCGCCGGCCGGATCCTGCACACGTGGCTGCACGGCGCGACCGTCTTCGAAGCCCAGACCGGCGGTCATGGCCAGGCCCGATCCCCTCGGCGCACGCCGAAGGGGCGGCTGCTCAGCGCGAGCTGAGCGAGTGCCCGATGCGGGCCGTCAGCCCCTGAGCCACGAGCGCAGGCCGCCGGCACAGCTCTCCAGGTCCGCGACGGGGCAGAACTCGTCGGCGCGGTGCGCATAGGACGGGTCGCCCGGTCCGTAGTTGACCGCGGGGACGCCGACGGCGCTGAAGCGAGCGACGTCGGTCCACCCGTACTTCGGGTGCGCCCGCTCGCCGATGGCGGCGACGAACTGCCTCGCCGCGGGGAGGTCGAGCCCGGGGCGCGCCGCGGGTGAGACGTCG
>CAYVWO010000551.1:268-1528 GCA_964455495.1 uncultured Tessaracoccus sp. | reverse complement strand
CTCGTAGCTGCCGGCAGGCAGCTTGGCGGTGGACCAGGTGTAGGTGCCGTCCCCGGTGGGGAACATCAACGTCGCCAGGCAGTCGGGCTGCCAGTCTCCAGGGCAGCCCACCTGGGACTGGTAGTTGCCGGGGAGGGTGACGATGGGGCTCTGTGCCGTGTTGAAGAACTGGTGCGTCACGGGGTTGTAGAAGAACGTGACGTCGGCCGCCTCCGCGAGGGTGTAGGCCGAGTTGCTGCCGCCGGGCACGCCTCCGACGCCGTAATTGACGTCCCAGCTGCCGCCGACGGCGACCTTGTACTCGTAGCTACCGGCGGGAAGGTTCCAGGTGCCGGTGTAGAGGCCGCTGGCCTCGTCGAGGGTGAGGAGCGCTTCGGCGCAGTCGGGCTGCCAGTCTCCTGAACACCCCATGGCCGCGTTGTGGCTGCCGGGCACGGTCACCGCAGTGGACCAGTCGACCTCGGTGGGTTCCGGCGCCGCCGACCCGAGGTCGGTGCCGACCACCACGGTGGACGACGCCGCGACCTTGGAGCCGTCGGCGTCGGTGCTGACTGCGCGGATCTCGAGCACGGTGCCCGTGGCCAGGTTGCGGAAGTCCGCGAACACCCGGGGCTGGTCCGTCTCGGACGTGCCGAGCGACGTGTAGGAGTCGTCGCCCAGAACGCGGTACGCGAACGTGGTCTCCGCCCAGCGGGCGTCGGCGATGTCGGCGGTGATGGGGGTCAGGCCGTCGACCGGTGCGACGGACGCCAGCGAGATCGCCTGCGCGTCGCCGGAGTCGGTCACTGTGCCGTCGGCCTTGTAGACGACGGCGCTGAGGGCCGGGACGGACAGCGTCAGCGCGCCGTCGGCGCCGGACGCGACGGTTCCCGCGGCGCCGTACAGCGGCGCGTAGGTGGCGTCGGCGGTCAGGGTGGTGAGGGTGACCTCCTGCGCGGTGGTCGCGTTGTTCAGCGCCACGAGGTACTCGGCCTTCTCGGCGCGGTCAACGCGGGAGAACGCGTAGACGCCCGCGCCCGAGGTGGCGTGCAGCTCGATCTGCGCCCCCGTGGCCAAGGCCTCATGGGCGTGGCGGAGGGTGCCGAGGGAGGCGATGTGGTC
This sequence comes from uncultured Tessaracoccus sp., assembly GCA_964455495.1. GTDB lineage: Bacteria > Actinomycetota > Actinomycetes > Propionibacteriales > Propionibacteriaceae > Arachnia. The sequence goes on along the minus strand of CAYVWO010000551.1, from coordinate 427 downwards.
GTAGAGCAGGCCGTCGGTGGAGAAGTGGGGGCCCTCACCGGCGGGCGAACCGTCGATCAGGACGTTGTCGAGGTAGCTCGGCACCTGGGTGACGAACATGTTCTCGCGAGCGTCCTTGTCGCCGCCGTCGCCGACGAAGCCCTGCTCGTCGCCGTAGTA
>CAYVWO010000551.1:0-258 GCA_964455495.1 uncultured Tessaracoccus sp. | reverse complement strand
CGTCAGGAACATCAGCTCGTGGGCGAGCTCGCTGCGCTGCTGCCGGAACTCACCGGCGCCGAGCTTGTAGCCGATGCGTCCCATGTCGTGGTTACCCAGGAACGTCGGGAGGCCGGACGCGGAGGAGCCGGCGGTGGTGTAGTAGTCATCCGCCGCAAACAGCCCTGCGAGGCCCTGGGTGGTGAAGCCCTTGGCGAAGTTCTCCGCGCTGGACTGGTAGGCGAAGTCGAGTACCGAGTTCATGTCCGTGTCTCGCAC
>CAYVWO010000550.1:0-1532 GCA_964455495.1 uncultured Tessaracoccus sp. | reverse complement strand
ATGAGGTCGCTGGGTGGGTTCATGGCTGGTTCCTTTCGGGTGATGCCGCCGCCGTGGCGGGAGGGTGGGCGCAGACCTCGTCGAATGCGCGCTCGCGAAGCTGCCGCAGGGCGGTGATGATCGCGCCCTGCCAGGGGGCGTCCTCATCGAGGTGGGACGGCACGAGCCTGGCGTCGGCCGCGGCGAACTCGGCGCGCAGGATGTCGCGCGTGAGGGCGAGGAGGGCGGGATCGGAGCCGACGGAGCCCCCGAGGACCACCGCCTCGGGGTCGAGGACCAGCGCCAGCGTCGCGACGACGAGCGCCAACCGGCGCGCCGTCCGGGCCAGGACCTCCCGCGCCCCCGCGTGTCCGTCCCGGGCCAGCTCGAGGATCGCCGACGGCGTGCGCGCATCGAGGCCGCAGGCCGCGGCGTCGAACGCGATGCTCTCGGCCCCGAGCCCACCCTCGCGCTCCCAGTTCGTTCCCGGGAGGTAGGAGAGCTCGCCCGCGCCGCCCCGCGCGCCGGGCCGCAAGGCGCCATCGCTCACGATCGCGGCGCCCAGCCCGTCGCCCAAGGAGACGTAGGCGAAGTCATCGGCGTCCGCGCCGACGGCGAGCTCGGCGAGCGCCGCGAGGTTCACGTCGTTCTCCAGGGTCACGGGCACCCCCAGCGCCTCGCCCAGCGCGGCGGCGAAGCCGCGCCCGGCCTCCGGCATGGCCTCGGCGAGGGAGAGCTCCTGGGTCCCGGGGGCGACGACGCCGGGGACGCCCACGAACGTCGCCGAGAACGGGCCCGTCGAGGACGACAGGCCGCGAGCCAGGTCGACGATCGCGGCGACGAGGTCGGCGGTGCGCGCGCCGGCCGGCGGGGTCGGCGCCTGGGCGATCCCCAGCTCGTCTCCGGCGATGCTCACGACGGCGGCGCGGGTGCGGTCTCGTTCGACCGCGACCACGAGCACCGATCCCCACTCGGGAGCGAGGCCGTAGAGCGTCGCGATGGGGCCGCGGCGGGTCGCATCGGTGCCGACCGCGGCGAGGATGCCGCGGTCGCCCAGCTCCGAGACGGTCTGCGCCACCGTGGTCCGGGAGAGCCCGCTCAGCCTCGTCAGGTCCGGGCGCGCGAGCGTTCCGTGTTCGGCAAGGAGGGTGAGCAGCGCCCTCGCGTTGCGCGACCACAGGGCTCCCGGCGCGCCGCCTTGATCCTTCACGCGAAACCCCGCTGTCTCTTGAGTATGCAACCTTGTTGCATACGCGTCGGCACCGTCGCGCAACGACCTCTTCACGCCACCGGATCGTCGTCACCTCCCACGGCGCAGGAGTCGCCGGGAAACGCTGCGGCGGCGTGCACCCGAGGCGGCTCAGCGCCCATCCCCGCCCGGCGCAGGCGCTGGTCGTCGCACCAGTTCCGCGGCGCCGACGCCGAGCCCGATCCCCAGGAGGTCCGCCAGCAGGTCAACCGGGTCGCCGCTGCGATACGGAATGAACCGCCACTGGACAAGCTCGCTGATCGGCGCATGGAGGGCCAGCAACACCACCGGCCACCACCTCCGG
>CAYVWO010000549.1:0-1536 GCA_964455495.1 uncultured Tessaracoccus sp. | reverse complement strand
GTTCGGCGTTGAACCGCGCGAAGGCCAGGGCCCGCTCGGATACATCGGTCGCGACCACGTGCTCGGCATGTGAGACGAGATGCAGCGCCTGCACACCGCTGCCGGTGCCCAGGTCCAGAGCCCGGGCGACACGCGGTCGCGGCGCCCATTGGGCCAGCGTCACCGAGGCGCCACCGACTCCGACGACGTGATAGGGCTCCAGCGGGCCCCTGTCCGGAGAATGGGTGAGGTCGGAGGCGACCCACCAGGCGTGTTCTTCGTCACCGTAGGGCCGCAGGTCGGCGCACGCCCCCAGCCCCAGCTCGACGAGCCCGTCGCCACCCAATGAGGGCAGGGCCGCGTCGACGGCGTCGAAGTCGACCTCCACCGCCAGCGCGAACAGGCGGACGAGCGCACCCAGAGGCGACCGATCGTGCCGGGTGTGACGTTCGGCGGGCAGCAGTTCGTCACGCCGCAGGGCCGCAGCGGCAACCGGGCCCAGAAAGCTCTCGACCCCCTCGACCGTGAAGCCGGCGGCGGACAGGTCGGCGCGAAGCCGCTCCAGCAACTCGGGGACGACGACGGGGGGAGGCACGCTCATGCGTCCTAGTCCATCACGACCGTCCGCCGCACCGGCACGACGGAGCACGGATCGGCCCTTCGCGGCCCGTCACGTTCGCGAGCGGCCGGGCCCCTCCATGGTTGGCAGCACCCGGGTCTCGACGAAATCCTGCGCCACGGTACGCAGCTTGACGTTGAGATCTTGCGAGTACCGCCGCAGAACCGCGAAGGCCGCGTCCTCGTCGAGCCCGAAACGTTCCATGAGAATGCCCTGGGCCAAGCCGATCGCGTGCCGACCCTGCATCGCCTCGCGTAGGCCGGCCTCCGTCTTGGCCGCTGCCAGTGCCGCGGAGGCATGGCTGCCCAACAGCGCACCCAGCGCGGCCTGCGCCGGCCCGAACTTCTCTGCCTCGGGAGAGTAGAGATTCAGCGAGCCCAACGTGCCGTCGAGCGTGGCGAGGCGGATCGAGAGCACACTGCGCACACCCAACTCCGAGACGGCACGGCACCAGGGCTCCCACCGCGGCTCCGTGAGCGTGTCCTTGACGATGAAGACCGAATCGTCTTCTATCGCCTCCAGGCACGGCCCCGTCTCCAGTTCCAGTTGCAGCCGATCTGCGCGATCAGCGGCCTCATCACTCGACAGACCCAATTCCACGTGGCGCTTGACGAGCAACATCACGCCGCCGCGCTCGGCCCCGACCGCGTTGCGGACCGTGTCGAGAATGAGCTGCAACGACTCGTCGAAATCCTTCGCCGCCGACAGTTGCAGCGCGAAATTCGCGAAGGCGAACGAGGTGGACATCGTGACATCCTCCAGAAAGGGCACCGGAGAGTCGGTCCGAGCCCGGGTCGAGAGCAGTGTGAATTCTGGTGTCCGGCCGTCTCCGTCCCCCTGCGTAGAGCCGCCCGTTGCGTGGCTTGTCAAGCTACTGAATCATTGCCGATGTCATCGTGCAATTCGGAAAGTATCCGACGAAGAAGACGTGACACCTG
>CAYVWO010000548.1:0-1536 GCA_964455495.1 uncultured Tessaracoccus sp. | reverse complement strand
CACGAGTACGACGAGGACGGCACCTACGAGGTGACGTTGACGGTCACCGACAACGGTGGCGCATCGGACTCGAAGAAGCACTCGGTCACCGTCGAGGCCGCGAAGGTCATCGCCTCGGACGCGTTCGGTCGCACCGTGTCGAACAACTGGGGCACCGCCGACATCGGCGGCGCGTGGACCCGGAGCGGGAGCGCGGCGAACTTCGCCGTGACGCCCGGCAAGGCGACCATCAACATGGCGGCGGGCGGTGGTCCGGCCGCGTATCTGAACGGCGTGTCCGCCCGCGATGTCGACGTGCGCGCGACTGTCAGCTACGACAAGCCCGGATCGGGCGGCGGTATCTACACCTCGTTCGCCATGAGGCACGAGGGTACGACCGATTACCGTGGCACCGTCCGCGTCACCGCCACCGCCGTGACGGCGCAGGTGGTCAGGAACGTCGACGGGACCGAGACGGTGCTCGGCCAGGCGAACCTGTCCGGCGGGGCGCTTGCGGCGAACGCGGTGTTGAATGTCCGGGTCCAGGCGATCGGCGCGAGTCCGACGACGATCCGGATGAAGGTGTGGCGCGACGGTACCGCCGAGCCCACCGGATGGACGGTGTCGCAGACCGACAACACCGCCGCTCTCCAGAAGGCGGGCGCCGTTGGGGTGCACAGCTATCTGTCCGGATCGGCGACCAACGCCCCGATCAAGGCACAGTTCGGCAGGTTCCAGGTCGAGCCGGCGTAGCACGCGGCGGAGGCCGGTCACCCGATGTGGGTGGCCGGCCTCCGTGCGTCTCGCTCCGCGGCGGCAGCTACCAGCGACCCAGCTCCGTCGCGCCGGCGGGTCGGCCGATGGCCTTGGCGACTTCGGCGGGAAGCGGCTTGGCTACCGTGTCGGACTTCGCGTCGACCGCCTTCACGAGATCCAGGTTCTTGTCGACGACTGCCTTGCCGATGAGGTCGATACCCTTCTTCTCCTGTTTGGTCTTCTTTGTGAACGCCTTGAGCGTCATGAACACGTGCGGGTCACGGTTGACGTTCGCCCGGGACCAGACGACGGCCCATCGCGCCTTCTTTGCCTTCTTGCCCCCGTAGACGTTGCTGTCGGCGGTGATCTTCATCTGCTCCGCGCTCTTGCTCCAGCTGTAGTCCTCGACGCACTGCAGGCAGGTCGCGGCCGAGGCCGGGTCGGCGATGACGTTGTTGCGCACCTGGACCGGGCCGAGGGTCCAGGGCATGGTCCGATCCGGCCAGGCCTGCCTCGAGTCGACCGCCGGGTCGTTTCTGTCGGTGTTCCGGCGGGGATCCTGGACCAGATTCAGGGGGCGGGAGTTGCCGACGAAGGTGTTGTTCCAGATCTTCACGTCGCTGGTGTTGTTCACCTTGATCCCGAAGGCCTTGTTGTCGGCGAAGGTGTTGTCGCCGACGACGGCCTTGGCCGAGATCTCGAGGAAGAGGCCCGATCCGGAGTTGCGGCTGAAGTCCGACTGGCGAAGGATCGAGTCGTACACCGACTGGTCCTCCCAGAAGCCGTGCCCGTAGTTCTCGG
>CAYVWO010000547.1:0-1552 GCA_964455495.1 uncultured Tessaracoccus sp. | reverse complement strand
GCGGCGGGCATGGCCCGCAGCCCGGCGCGGCCGTCGACGTCGCGGACCTTGATGCCCGAGCGCGGCGGCAGGGGTGCCTTGCGGCGGACCTCCTCGGTCAGCGCGACGTCGGGCTCGCACACCACCTGCGCGGTCCCCGGCCGCCGCCACGCGACCCACCTCGGGAGCGTCATGCCCGCGCCGCCGATGTGGACGACGCGCAGCCGCCGCTCCGCGGGCACGTCGAGGAGCGTGTGGTCGAGCAGCATCGCGACGTGCTGCACGTACTCGAAGAGCAGGAAGTCGGGGCGGTCGGGGTCGACGAACGACTGCTGGGTCGGCCCGAAGCGCACCCAGTACGCGCCGGGCACGTCGCGGTCCGGCACCACGCGGTCGTTCACGGCCTACTTCTCCGAAAGCCGGGCCTTCTCCGCGAGGACGTTGCGGAGGGACTCGCGCTCGCGGACGAGCCACTCGGGCGGGTCGGCGAGGAGCACGCCGATCTGGTCGGCGTCGAGCGCCTCGGTGATGCCGCCACGCGCGAGGCCCGAGCGCGACACGCCCAGCTTCTGCGCCATCACCTCACGCGGGAACGGCCCGTTGCGGCGGAGCTCGACGAGCCACTCCGGCGGGTCCGCCCGCAGCGCGTCCACCTCCGCGCGGGTGATCCCCGTCGCGCGGAACTCCTCGGGCGCCGCGGGCAGGTGGATGCCCAGCTTCCCCGCCGCCGTCAGCGGCTTCATCGTCTGGCTCATGGGGAGAGCGTAGTCTCTCCCCATGACGAGCACGACGGCGCCGCTGCGGATCGGGTTCGTGCCCGGCGTGACGCTCACCAAGTGGAGGCGCGTGTGGGACGATCGCTTCCCGCGCGATCCGCTGGAGGTCGTCGAGGTCGCGGACGCGGAGCAGCGCCGCGCGCTCGTCGTCGGCGACGTGGACATGTGCTTCGTCCGGCGGCCCATCGACACCGACGGGCTGCACCTGATCCCGTTGTACGACGAGGTCGTCGTCGCCTGGGCGGCCAAGGAGCACCCGGTGGCGGCGTTCGAGGAGGTCACGCTCGCCGACCTCGCCGACGAGAACGTGCTCGACGACCACGGCCAGGTCAGCATCGACGCCGCGGCCGCCGAGGCCGCCGTGCTGCGGGTCCCGATGTCGATCGCCCGCATGCACAACCGCCGCGACCTGGTCTACCGCCCCATCACGGACGCGGCGCCCTCCCCCGTCGGCCTGGCGTGGCGGAGGGACAACGAGCACCCGTCGCTCGAGGAGTTCATCGGCGTCGTCCGCGGCCGCACCGTCAACAGCTCCCGAACCGCGGCCGCGCGCTCGACCTCGCCGAAGCCGCTCCCGGCGCAGTCCCGGCCCCGACGCCCGCGCCCGTCCCCGAAGACCCGACGCCGCTAGCCGGATAGGCTGGCGCGCGCCATGACGCTCACCCGCCGCATTCTTTCCCTCGCCGTCCCGGCGTTCGCGGCGCTCGTCGCGCAGCCGTTGATGATGCTGGCCGACACCTGGATCGTCGGGCTGCTCGGGACCGTGCCGCTCGCCGGGCTCGGTCTCGGCAGCGGCC
>CAYVWO010000546.1:0-1554 GCA_964455495.1 uncultured Tessaracoccus sp. | reverse complement strand
CCGAGCATGTCCTGTGGCGGTCAAGTCCCGGGTAGTGGTGTAGCGGTGGGTGTTCCTTCGTGGGGGGTCAGGCTGTGAGGGCGGGCAGGTTGTCGCCTCCGATCTCGGGGCCGGTGTCGGTGTCGGTGTCGGTGTCGGTGATGAGGTTGATGCGGCAGCGGGCGAGGACGTCGAGGCCGAGGTAGCGGCGTCCTTCGGCCCATTCATCGGTTTGCTCGGCCAGGACGGCTCCGACCAGGCGCACGATCGCTGCCCTGTGGGGGAAGATCCCCACGCTGTCGGTGCGGCGGCGGATCTCGCGGTTGAGGCGTTCGGCGGGGTTGTTCGACCAGATCTGGTTCCACACGTCTTTGGGGAAGGCGGTGAAGGCGAGGATGTCCGCGCGGGCGGCGTCGAGGTGCTCGTGGACCTCGGGCAGCTTCCCGTCGACGTAGTCCAGCAGCCGGTCGAACTGCGCCTGGACGGCGTCCTTGCCGGGCTGGTCGTACACGCTGTGCAGCATCGCTTTCACGGCCGGCCACATACTCTTCGGGGTCACCGACATCAGGTTCGCGGCGTAGTGGGTGCGGCAGCGTTGCCAGGTCGCGCCGGGCAGGTTCGCCGCGATGGCCTCGACCAGGCCTTGGTGGGCGTCGGAGGTGACCAAGCGGACGCCGGTCAGGCCGCGGGCGGTCAGGTCGGCGAAGAACTCGTTCCACGCCGGCCCGGTTTCACTGGTCGCGATGCGGAGCCCGAGGACTTCGCGGTGCCCGTCGGCGTTGACACCGACCGCGATCAGCGCGACGGCGTTGACCACGCGTCCGCCTTCGCGGACCTTCATCGTCAGCGCGTCCGCGGACACGAACGTGAACGGCCCTGCGTCGGCCAGGGGCCGGTGGCGGAAGTCCTCGACGATCTGGTCCAGATCACTCGCCATCCGTGAGACTTGGGACTTGGACAGCGAGTCGATCCCCAACGTCTTGACGAGCTTGTCCATGCGGCGGGTGGACACTCCGGCGAGGTAGCAGTCGGCGACGACGGTGATCAGCGCGGACTCTGCCCGCTTGCGGCGCTCGAGGAGCCACTCCGGGAAGTAGGTGCCTTGCCGCAGCTTCGGGATCGCGACATCCACGGTCCCGACGCGGGTATCGAGGTCGCGGTGGCGGTAGCCGTTGCGTTGCGCCGTCCGCGAGGCGCTGGGTTGGCCGTACTCGGCCCCGACCACCGCGTCGGCGTCCGCGGACAGCAACGCGTTGATCATGGTCTGCAGCAGGCTGCGCATCAGGTCCGGCGATGCTTCGGACAGGGCTTCACTGAGCAGGCCGGCAGGGTCGACAATGTGTGGTGCGGTCATCGTGATGACTCCGTTCGAGGATTCTGTGGAAGGTTGACTCGAAGGATCACGCGGTGGCCGCACCCACGTCCACTACCCGGGACGAGGACAGCGACCGCGCTACACCACTATCGGGGACTCAACTGAAAGAGAATCGTGAACTGCGCCGGGCGAACACGATTCTGCGTCAAGCGAGTGCGTATTTCGCGCAGGCGGAGCTCGACCGCCGCTGACCGATATCG
>CAYVWO010000545.1:0-1555 GCA_964455495.1 uncultured Tessaracoccus sp. | reverse complement strand
ACCAGCTCCTTCACCCCCGGTCAAACCGGCGTGTTTTCTTGCTGATTCAGTTGTTCCTCGCCGTCGTTGTGACGGCTTGGAGAACATTACCCGGTCTCCAGACGCCGCGCAAATCGGGAGTGCCTCTGGCCTGCGACGACGGCGACGCCCCTAGTCAGGTCCAGGTCGCCGGCATCGACTCCTCAGTTGGCGGGCATCACGGAGACAACTACCTCGGGAACGAGGACATCGACGGCGTCGACGCGGAGCCGGATTCGCTCCCCGGCCCGCTTCCTTCCGTTCGCTACCCGCAGTTCGACCGCGGGGTCTTGGATCTGCACGCTCGCGATGTCGGTCCTCGTGCTCACGTCAGTGACCACCCCTCCAAGCACCTGTCCCACATGGCTTGAGAGGACCAACGCCTCCGCGATGTCGACGACCCCGCGCTCGTACGCGCCGGCAGCGCGCCCGGTCGACTCCATCTCCGACGAGAGCCGCGGCAAGCCCGCTCTCACCCAGTCCGGGATCGCGACCCCGTTCAGGAGCGCGTGGCAGACCTCCAGCGAGTACCGGTCAACGAGGCGGCGCAGGGGCGCGGTGGTGTGCGTGTAGGGCGCCGCGAGCGCGCCGTGCAGCAGGTTCTCGCGGGGAAGCTCGCCGTCGAAGGCCAGATACCCGGCGCCGCGAAACAGCGTGGTGCAGCGCGTGAGAAGGGCGAGGTCCCGCGGGCGATCCGGGGAAAGGGCGCGCAGCATCTCCGCATAGGCCAGGTCGGCGGGCCACTGGAGGCCGAGCGCGGCGGCGGCCCCACGCAGCTTCTCGACGGCGCCGTCCTCGGCGGGCGGGAGGGTGCGGAGAATCCCGACCCGCCCCTCGATCATCGTGCGCGCCGCCGCGAAGCCCGCCAGCAGCGAGATCTGCGCGTTGTACTCCTCGACGCGGGTGAGCTGCCGAAACGCGAGGTCCCACGCTCCGTCGTGCTCCACGATCTCCTGGTCCGGAAGGTTCAGCGACGCGCCGCCGCGCTCGGCCTCCTTCCGCAGCCGCAGCTCCCCCACCTCGGGCAGGAGCGCGACACTGGGGTGCGGGGTCCGCGCGTCGAAGTCTCGCTGCACGCCGTCGTAGCTGAGCTTCGCGCGGCTAAGCACCAGCGCCCGCGTCAGCCCGACGTGGCGCAGCTCGCCCTCACCGTCGAGGGACAGCTCCCAGACCATGGCCGGGCGCGGGATGCCGTCGGCCAGGAGCGACGCCGCGCCCTCACTCAGGACGGCCGGATGCAAGGGGATGCGCGCACCGGGTGCGTACTTCGTCTGTCCCCGCCTGTGAGCCTCGCGTTCCAGCTCGGTGTCGGGACGGACGAAGAAGGCGACGGCGGAAATGGCGTAGCGCACCAGGTAGCCGTCGTCGTCGCGGGCGATGTGGAGTGCCTGGTCCAGGTCCATCGAGGAGGCCGGGTCGATCGTCACGAACTCGACGTCCGTGGCATCGGCGTACCCCTCCGGCCGACGAGCCTCGGCCTCCTCCGCCTCCGCAAGCACGAGGGCAGGGAAAGAGCCCGGAAGTTGGAGTCGAAGCC
>CAYVWO010000544.1:1344-1562 GCA_964455495.1 uncultured Tessaracoccus sp. | reverse complement strand
GGTAGAGGCTGCTCGGGCCAGGGCCGCTCGAACGCGGGATCGACGTACACCACCGGCCAGAACGATCCGGATCCCTCCGCAGGCCATCCGCCGTAGAAGCCCTCCAAGGCCGAGAACGCGTAGGAGACGTCGGCGTCTTCGAGATCCGCCAGCAACTCGTCGAGAGCGGCTGTCACGGTCTGGGCGCCTCGGCGCGCGGCAACCGGGGACACTTGCGC
>CAYVWO010000544.1:0-1334 GCA_964455495.1 uncultured Tessaracoccus sp. | reverse complement strand
GCGGTAGACGTCGAAGCGCTCGGCCAGTGTCGGCCCCGACAGGATGGCTCGTTCGAGCTGCTCGTCGGTGGACTCCTCGAAGAGGTCTGTTCCGGGACGGAAGCCCATCGTGCGAAGGAGCTTAACGACGGTGCCGTACGCAGGATCGACCACCCCGCCCTCGATGCGGGACAGCGTGGAAGCGGGCACGCCCGATAGCTGGGTCAGCTCCTTCTGCGTGAGCTGCCGACGGCGCCGCGCGGCGCGCACAAGTTCAGCCGCAGTCTCCATGACCCCATTGTCGTCTCCGCATTCCATATATGCAACAACCCCGTGTGGACTGATCAGGCCGAGCGGCTCCGGTCCCGATAATGCGTCGACGACCTCCCCGGCGCCGTAGCGGGCTGTTCGGCGCTCGCGTGGCCCAGGGTGAGGCCGACGACGAGCACGATCGGCCAGTACTCCAGCAGGTGGTCGACGAACGAATGGATCAGCAGTAAGGACAGTGCGGCGGCGGCGATCAGCGTCGCGGCGGGGTGCGCGCGGGCGGCCAAGGCGAACCCGACCGCGACGAGCGCCGCGAACAGCAGCACGCCGACGGCGCCCGTCTCGGCGCCGATCTGGAACAGTGACATGTGCGCCGTTGCGAGATCCGGGTCCTTGGCCAGCTCGGTGAACTTCCGGAACGAGCCCGGGCCCGCGCCCGTGACCGGGTGCGACGCCCACAGGGTGAGCGCGTCGCCCCATAGCTTGTGGCGGGCGGGGGAGAGGGCCTGCGCCACTCGGCCCGGCCAGGCGGGGAGGAGAGTCAACAGCGTCGCGGCGGCCGCGGCGCCGACGATGCCGACGGCGCCCAGCGCGACCGGCCACGTCCTGTGCCGGATCCGGAGCGTCAGCGCGGCGACGACCGCGGCCGTCAACGGCACGAGGAGGATGGTGCCGGCGTCGGAGTCCGCGACGACGACCGCCGCCGCCGACAGCGCGGCCGCGGCGAGCAGCAGCGCGCGAACCCGGCCCCGCGCCGACAGCGCCAGCACCGCCGACAGCGCCATGAACTGCGCCGCGAGCGCCGCGTTCGCGTTCGAGTAGCCCAGCGGCCCGCCGCGGGGACCGCCCACGAACACATCCGTGGCCAGGATGTAGGCGGACACCCCCAGGAACACGCCGGCCACGCGGGCGTCGACGCCCCGCCCGGCAAGAAGGCGGCCGCCGGCGATGCCGAGGACGAGGAAGATCGGCGACGTGACGTAGGGCGTCAGCAACGGCTGCGGCAGCCGGTTGATCGTCGCGGCGAGCACGGCCCACGCCAGCCAAGCGGCGACGAGCACCCACTTGAGGCGCTCCGTGGTCGTGTC
>CAYVWO010000543.1:0-1564 GCA_964455495.1 uncultured Tessaracoccus sp. | reverse complement strand
GGCGGTTCCCCGGACTCGATCGCCGCCGCGGTCGTCGAGAAGCTGCTCGCCGGTGGTGCCACCGTGGTGGCCACCACCTCCGGCCTCAACCACACCCGCCTGGAGTTCTACAGGGACCTCTACGCCCGCTCCGCCCGCGGTGGCGCCGCACTGTGGATCGTGCCCGCGAACCTGAGCTCCTACACCGATCTCGACGCCATCGTCGACTGGGTCGGCTCCGAGCAGACCGCCACCGTCAACGGCGCCTCCAAGCTCATCAAACCGGCGCTGGTGCCCACCCTGCTCTTCCCCTTCGCCGCCCCCCGGGTCTCCGGGTCCATGGCGGATGCGGGCGCACCGGCCGAGTCCCAGATGCGGCTGCTGCTGTGGTCGCTCGAGCGGCTGATCGTCGGTCTCGCCCCGCTGGGCGCGGACACCAACATCGGCCACCGCCTGCACGTGGTCATCCCGGGTTCGCCGAACCGGGGCCGCTTCGGCGGTGACGGCGCCTACGGAGAATCCAAGGCCGCCCTCGACGCCGTGGTCACCCGCTGGTCGGCGGAGCAGACCGCCTGGGGCGGGGCCACCTCACTGGTCCACGCCCACATCGGCTGGGTCCGCGGCACCGGCCTGATGGGTGGCAATGACCCGCTGGTCGCCGCCGCCGAGGCCGCCGGCGTGGAGACCTACTCCACCGCCGAGATCGCCGGGAAGCTGCTCTCCCAGGTCACCGCAGAGGTCCGGGCGCAGGCCGCCAAGGCCCCGCTCACCGTGGACTTCACCGGAGGTCTCGGCGAGTCCGACCTCAACCTCGCCGAGATGGCCCGGGCCGAGGCGGAGAAGGCCGCCGCCGCCACCCCGGCCCCGGCACCGCGCACCATCGCCGCCCTGCCCACCCCCTACCGGCCGGTCAACCAGACCACCCCGGACTTCAGCGGCCGGGTCAGCCAGTCCCTGGCCGACATGGTGGTCATCGTCGGCGCCGGCGAGCTGGGCCCGCTGGGCTCCGCCCGCACCCGCTTCGACGTCGAGCTCAACGGCTCCCTCACCGCCGCCGGTGTCATCGAGCTGGCCTGGACCACGGGCCTGATCCACTGGGACGAGGACCCGACCCCGGGCTGGTACGACGCCGCCGATGAGGCCGTGGCCGAGGAGGACATCTTCGAGCGTTTCCACGATGAGGTGATGGGCCGGATCGGTGTCCGCCGCTACACCGACATGCCCGCCTACGGCATGATCGACAACCTCGCCCCGGAGCTCACCACCGTCTACCTCGACCGTGACCTCACCTTCAGTGTGGGTTCCCGGGAGGAGGCGCAGACCTACGTGGACTCCGAGCCGGAGCTCACCGTCGCCTCCTTCAACACCGTGGAGCAGGAGTGGACCGTGACCCGCAAGGCCGGTTCCGCGATCCGGGTGCCGCGCCGGATGGCCATGACCCGCTTCGTCGGCGGCCAGGTGCCCGATGACTTCGATCCGGCCGCCTGGGGCATCCCGGCGCACATGATCGACAACCTCGACACCGTCGCCCTGTGGAACATCGTCTGCACCGTCGACGCCTTCCTCTCCGCCGGCTTCACCCCGG
>CAYVWO010000542.1:0-1564 GCA_964455495.1 uncultured Tessaracoccus sp. | reverse complement strand
CGCGCGCCGCGCGGGCCGTACTGGCCGCAGCTCGGGCACGCGGTGTGCTGCAGGTGGGGCTCGCGGCAGGCGGGGTTGGCGCACACGACGGTGGGAACGACGGTCGTCTTCCACTGCGCACGGCGCGAACGGGTGTTGCTGCGCGACATCTTCCGCTTCGGAACGGCCACGATCTTCTCCTTATGTCTTCTTCAAGACTGATTCGTCAGTTGTTGGTGTCGCCGGCAAGGCCGGAGAGCTGCGACCACCGGGGATCGATCTGCTCGCCGTGCCCGTGCCCCGGGTCGAGGTTGCGGTTGAAACCGCAGTCCGGGCAGAGGCCCAGACAATCCTCCTCGCACAGGGGCGTGAACGGCAACTCGAGCACCACGGCGTCCCGCAGGGCCTCCTCGAGGTCGATCGCGTCGTCGACGACGACACTCTCCTCCTCGTCCACCTCGTTGCCGGGGTAGAAGTAGAGCTCCTGCAGGTCGTAGGACCCCTCGTCCGAGATCTCGTCCAGGCAGCGGGCACACTGTCCGCGCAGCTGCACGGACGCCGTCCCCGACGCCAGGACGCCCTCGGACACCGACTGGAGCGTCAGATCGAGCTCCACGTCAGAGTCCTGCGGCACCCCGATCACTCCGACGACCAGGTCGGCTGGCGCGGGAACCGTCGTCGTGATCCGCTTGATCGCCCCGACCCTTCGCCCCAACTCGCGGACCTCGAACACGAGGGGCGAGCGGCGATCCGGGTGGTGCTGCGACACGTCGGATTCCCTTCGCTAACCGTCCATGAACCTCGTCATGACCGACCGCCAACTCTACCTCAGCACCCGTCGGGCGGCCAAAACGGCGGGTCCGCCGGAGCGGCCTACCCGGTTCCGGCCCGCTTGGCGTCGAGCGCCACCCGGACATTCTCGGGAACGTAGGCGGAGATGTCGCCGCCGAGGCGGAACACCTGGCGGATGATCGTCGACGACAGGGAAACGTGGGCGCGGCCGGCAGGAAGCAGCACGGTCTCGACGCCGCCCATGTCGGCGTTCATGTGCGCCTGCTGGAGCTCGAAGTCGAAGTCGGCGCCGAAGCGCAGGCCCTTCACCACCGTCGTGATGCCCCGGTCGCGGCAGAAGTCGACGAGCAGCCCGTCAAGGCCTTCGACGGTGATGCCGTGGAGGTCCGCCGTCGCCCCGTGGACGAGGCCGACCCGCTCGTCGAAGGAGAAGAGGTAGTTCTTGGTCGAGTTGTTGCCGATGGCCACGACCACCTCACCGAACAGGGCGTGCGCGCGCCGGACGATGTCGAGGTGGCCGACGGTGATGGGGTCGAACGACCCGGGAACCAGCACCTTCATGTCTCTTCGCTCCTTTGCGGGGTGTGAGACGAGGGAGGGGCGCCGACCCGAAGGTCGACGCCTCTCCCTCGTCAGACGGGATGCGTCAGTTGCCGGCGAGCTTGTCGCGAAGGGCCTGCAGCGACTCGGCGGCGGCGAGCGAGAACTCACCCGGGCACTCGGTCACGTAACCGGTGCGGGCCTCGACGGCCGCGTCGCGGTCGGCGGACTCCGCCGACTCGACCTGACGCTT
>CAYVWO010000541.1:0-1567 GCA_964455495.1 uncultured Tessaracoccus sp. | reverse complement strand
CCGAGGCGAAGTAGCCGTGTTCCTTGCCCGCGGCGGCGTAGGTCTTCACGACGCGATCGATCAGCGCCCGCAGGCTGTTCTCCCGCTTATCGGTGCCGAGCGCACCACGGAAGTACTTCGTGGTGACGATCGTGGACGCGTTGACGCTCCAGCTGGTCGGGAACTCCACACCCTTCTGCTCGAAGACGGTCTCGCCGGTCTTCCAGTTGGTCTGGACGACGTCGCGACGCTCCCACTCCACCTCGTCGTAGGGGTGCACCCCCTTCTTGGTGAAGACCCGCTCGACGACGAGCCCTTGGGCCTCGGAGCCTGCCTTGCGGCGTGTTGCACGCGTTGCGGTCGCGGTCATATTTGTCCCCTCTTCGGTGTTGTTTCCTGGATACGTGTGTGGTCAGCCGATGAGCGGCTCTTGGGCCGAACTCGGCTCCGGCTCCGGAACCGGGCGGCGGCGCCTGGCGCCTCCCTCGATCCGGATGGTGTCGATCTCACGTTGGAAATCGTCGATCGACTGGTAGTTCTTGTACACGCTGGCGAAGCGCAGATAGGCGACGGCGTCGAGCTCCTCCAGGGGGCCGAGGATGGCCACCCCGATCTGCTCCGCCGGAATCTCGGCCTGCCCCGATGCCCGGAGCGAGTCCTCGACGCGCTGCGCCAGCGACGCAAGCTGGGCCGGGGTCACCGGGCGCCCCTTGCATGCCTTGGAGACGCCCCGGATGACCTTCTCGCGGCTGAACGCTTCCACCACGCCGGAACGCTTGACCACGGTCAAAACGATCTGCTCGACGGTGGTGAACTTGCGCTCACACGCCGGGCACAGCCTCCTGCGGCGGATGGCCGAACCATCCTCCGTGGCACGCGAGTCCGACACCTTGGTGTCGCCGTGCCGGCAGAAGGGGCAGTGCATCGTGCGTCCCGTCGCGTCGTCCGTGGGTGAAGCGCGTCGACACCGATTCCCTTGAAACCACAATCTGTGGTGGACGCAGCGCCTCTGCTCTACTAGATGTAGGGATACTAGGCGCGCTCGACCCGCAAACACAAACGACACGCCGCGATGAGACGGGGGCGCCATCCCTCAGCCAAACGCCGCCTCCTCACTGCAGCGCTACGCCCCGCACCGTGCCCCGGAGACGACCTCAGGGGTGGTCGACGTGGGCCCACGCGGGGTGCCCTGCGACGTAACCCTTGGCCGGGTCCGGCTGGGCCATGGCGGCGAACTGCGGGATGCACACCGCAACGCCGAACGCGGCGACGATGCCGACGGCCGCCACCTTGAGGCGCAGCACCCGGGGAACGGGCCGCGGAGCCGGAGCCGCCACACAGGACGAGACTTGGCCGACCCGGCCGACAGCGACACGCCGCTGGGGGTGGGCCACCGGGGCGTTGAGCCGGGGCAGCGTAGACGGCGACGAGACGGCGAGGCGGCGCCCGCCGGTGCGGACGACCTCGAAGTGAGCTGCGGTCATGACAACCTCCCAAGATGAGCCTAGAACGCCTGTTCGATTCATACTGTAGCCCCATCCGGGCCACAAATCAAACGCTTGTTCGAGGCGAGTTTTTGCCCGCTCTT
>CAYVWO010000540.1:551-1577 GCA_964455495.1 uncultured Tessaracoccus sp. | reverse complement strand
CAGCGGGCGGCGAGGTCGGCGGCGGAGGTGAAGTAGGTGCGGTAACCGGCCTTGACTGCGGCGTGTCCGAGCCCGGTGGCGATGTGTGTCTTTCCGACGCCGGGCGGACCGATCAGGAGCACGTTGGTGGCGGTGTCGACATAGCGGCAGGTGCCTAGCTCGGCGAGCAGGGACCGGTCTATGCCGGAGGCGTGGTCGAGGTCGAAGTCGTCGAGGGTGGCCCCGGTGGGGAGGTTCGCAAACCGGAACCTGCCGGCGAGGCGGCGTGCGTCGGTCGCGGTGACCTCGACTCGCAGCAGGTGCTCGAGCGCGTGGGTGAGGGTCCAACCCTCCGCGTTCGCCTGATCAAGGACCTTGGGGAGTGCTTCGGCGGCGTCGGCGAGCTTCAGGTCGAGGAGGTGTCCGCGCAGCTGCTGGTAGACGGCGGCCGCGGTCTTGCTCTTGGTGGTGGTCATCGGAGGGTGTTCCTGTTCTTCGCGGCCTTCTCGTATGCGGCCAGATCAATCACGGTCGCCGGCGCCGCGGCGGTGCCGGTGAGGACGGCCGCAGCGCGGAGTGCGGCGGGCCCGGGTGGGATGCGTTCCTTGCGTCGGTGCGGGCGACCGGGAGGGGCTGAGGCGAGGGCGATGGCTTCGAGGGAGGTGACGTGTCCGGTGTCGCGGATCGTGACCCCGAGCCCGGGCTCGGCGACCCGATGCCTGGCAATGACCGTCCCCGACGCGGTCGCGATGTCGATGGTGTCGGCCCCGAGCCGCTGGCGAACCTCGACTCTCGCGGCGGCGAGCTCCGGTGGGACCGAGTACCGATTCCCGCGCCAGTCGATCAGTGCCTGTCGGGTTGCGGTGCGTTCCTCGGTAACGATCACCGGGAACACGACCGGCGGCAGCGGGCGGAGCCGCTCGAGATGAAGCATCGCCGCCGCGGTCGTTTTCCCGTCCTTGCTGCGCCGCGAGCGGGCATCCTGCGACTGGGCGAACGCGTTCAGGCTGGCCTGCGCTTGCTCGACAGTGAGTTCGTCGGGCAGGT
>CAYVWO010000540.1:0-541 GCA_964455495.1 uncultured Tessaracoccus sp. | reverse complement strand
GCCACCGGTCGGACGGGTGGTCCTCGCCGCACGATAGCCGTAACTCGCCACGGGTGTCGGATGGCGCCTGGATGATGCAGTTCATCTCTGAGCTGGTGGCGAAGAACCGCGTCCAGACCCTCTTGCCCGAGAAGGGCACCAAACCCCGCGTTTACTACATCGTGTGATCGAGAACGGTCCGCATCCGGTCGAACCGCCAAACGCGAGTGAGACCTCCCAGCAGGGCGAGCAGCGTGGTCATCGCCGTGAGCAGGTGCGCGACGTCCATCGACGGGGACAGCGCTGCCCGCCAAACCCCGGAGTGCGCGAGCGACCCGACCAGCACGTAGGCGTTCTTGTGCGGGAAACCCCAGTACGCGGGTGGGTCTGGGAGTTCGAGCCAGTCGAACTGGGTCTCCTCCCCGGGCGCGTGCTCGATGAGCGCGTTGGGCCGCTTCGTGACATGCGAACACGCCGTGCATGCCGGTCGCAATGACCGGGCCCGGATCTGCCGCGTCAACGTCGAATACGACCCCTTGAACCCAAGTGGACGCAACTCGTC
>CAYVWO010000539.1:0-1580 GCA_964455495.1 uncultured Tessaracoccus sp. | reverse complement strand
CTGCATGATCCTACTCTTGAGCCGCCCGCGGCCGGGCATCGGTCGGGGTGGTGTGATGTGGCCGGGGAGGCGCTCCCGCTCCGGCCGGGGAGGCTGCGCTCTCAGCCGCTAGTAGTCGCGCTCATAACCGCGGTCATAGTCGCGGTCGCGGTCGCGGTCATAGTCACGGTCGTAGCTCTCCTCCCGGCCGGCGGCACCGGCCCCGCGGCGCAGGGCGCTGCGGTCCGCGGAGACGCTGCGCAGGGTGGTGGACAGGACCGTCTCGAATTCGGCGAGCTTGGCGTCGACGTAGTCATCGCATTCGGTGCGCAGCTTATTGGAGTCCGCGTGTGCGGCGTCGACGGTGCGGCGCGCCTCCTCATCGGCCCGGCGGACCACCTCCGCCTCGCTGATGAGTTTGTCCTGTTCGGCCTGCGCCTCCGCCACCGCCCGGCGGTAGGACTCATTGCCGGAGGCGATGAGCCGCTCGGACTCCGCCTGGGCGCGTTCGGTGACCGAATCGGCCTCCCGGCGCGCATCGGAGACGGTCCGGCCGGCGGTGTCATTGGCCTTGGCCACCACGGCGTTGGCGTGGCTGGTGGCGTCGGCGATCATGGCGTCGGCTTCCTCGGTGGCATGCGCGAGCTGCCGGGGGGCGTCCGCTTCTACGTCCCCGACCAGGGCGCGGGCCTTCTCCTCGCCGTCCCTGAGGACGCTGTCCCGGTGGTCAAGGACGTCCTGGGCGTCATCGAGCTCCACCGGAAGCGCGTCCCGGAGGTCATCAAGGAGCGCGAGCATCTCCTGACGAGGGACGACACAGTTGGAGGTCATGGGGACCCCGTAGGCGCGGCCGACGGTCTGGACAAGTTCATCTAGGGCCTCGAAGACTTTGTACATGTGCTAAATGCTACTGTGCCCGGCGCCCCGGCGTCAGTGACGCGCCCATGATCGGGGTGAGGACCCGACGCTTGTCGACGCACCGGTGGCGCGCACCGGCGCCCGGTGAGGCGGTGGCGCGCGTCGGCAGGCATCAGGCCGGCAGCTCCCCGGGCCCAGCGGGGAGATCAGAACGCCGCAACCCCGGTCCGAGGTTCGGACCGGGGTTGCTGTGGGTGGAACGCCTAGATGACGCCCTGGGCGAGCATCGCGTCGGCGACCTTGATGAAGCCGGCGATGTTGGCGCCGACCACGTAGTTGTGCTCGTGGCCGTACTCGGCGGCGGTCTCCGAGCAGGTCTTGAAGATGTTCTTCATGATCCGCTGCAGGCGCTCATCGGTGTACTCGAAGGACCAGGAGTCACGGGAGGCGTTCTGCTGCATCTCCAGCGCGGAGGTGGCCACGCCACCGGCGTTGGCGGCCTTGCCCGGCGCGAACCGGACGCCCGCCTTCTGGAGCGCGCGGATGGCGTCGGGGGTCGAGGGCATGTTCGCGCCCTCCGCGACCAGCGTGCAGCCGTTGGAGATCAGCGCGCGGGCACCCCCGATGTTCAGCTCGTTCTGGGTCGCGCACGGCAGCGCGATGTCGCACGGCACGTCCCAGATCTGGCCGCCCTCGATGAAGCGCGCCGAGCTGTTGACGCCGGCGTACTCGCTGATGCGGCC
>CAYVWO010000538.1:0-1580 GCA_964455495.1 uncultured Tessaracoccus sp. | reverse complement strand
GACGATCTTCTCGACCACCTCCGTCGCGACCGGCGCCTTCGCCGCCTTCTTCTTGCCGTCGGAGAGCGGCTGGCCGACCTTGCAGTTGTCGCGGTACACCGCGAGCGCCTTCAGGCCGAGCTTCCAGCCCTGCAGGTAGACGTCCTCGATCTCCTCGACCGTTGCCGACTCGGGCAGGTTCACCGTCTTCGAGATCGCGCCGGAGAGGAACGGCTGCACAGCGGCCATCATCCGGACGTGGCCCATCGGCTTGATGGCGCGCTGGCCCATGGCGGTGTCGAAGATCTCGTAGTGCTCGGCGGCGAGGCCGGGGGCGCCGACGACGTGGCCGTGCGTGCTGATGAACTCGACGATGGCATCGATCTGCTCGGAGCTGTAGCCGAGGCGCTTGAGGGCACGCGGGATGGTCTGGTTGACGATCTGCATCGAGCCGCCGCCGACCAGCTTCTTGAACTTCACCAGCGAGAAATCGGGCTCGACGCCGGTGGTGTCGCAGTCCATCATGAAGCCGATGGTGCCGGTGGGCGCCAGCACGGAGGCCTGCGCGTTCCGGAAGCCGTTCTTGGCCCCGAGCGTGACGACGCGGTCCCACTCGCGCGTGGCGACGGACTGCAGGGCGCGGTCGTCGGCGAGGACGCGGAGGTTGTCGTTGGCCGACTGGTGCTGGTGGGCATCGGCGTTGACCGCGTAGCCGTTGTACGGGCCGACGACCGCGGCCAGCTCGGCGCTGCGACGGTAGGACGCGCCCGTCATGATCGAGGTGATCGCGGCCGCGGTGGATCGGCCGGCCTCGGTGTCGTAGCCCTTGCCCATGGCCATGAGCAGCGCGCCGAGGTTGGCGTAGCCGATGCCCAGCTGGCGGAAGTTGCGCGTGGTCTCACCGATGGACTCGGTCGGGAAGTCGGCGAAGCAGATCGAGATGTCCATCGCGGTGATGATCAGCTCGACGGCCTTGACGAACAGCTCGCCGTCGAACGTGCCGTCGGCGCGCAGGAACTTCAGCAGGTTCAGCGAGGCCAGGTTGCACGACGAGTTGTCGAGGCTCATGTACTCGGAGCAGGGGTTCGACGCGGTGATCGGGCCGGTCACCGGGTTGGTGTGCCAGTCGTTGATGGTGTCGTTGTACTGGATGCCCGGGTCGGCGCACTCCCACGCGGCCTTGGCGATCTTGGTGAACAGCGTCCGCGCGTCCACCTCCTCCAGCACGGAGCCGTCCTGGCGGGCCCGCAGGCCGAAGGGACGGCCGGCCTCCACGGCCTCCATGAACTCGTCGTTGACGCGCACCGAGTTGTTTGCGTGATGGGACTGCACGGACGTGATGTCCTTGCCGCCCAGGGCCATGTCGAAGCCCGCGGCGCGGAGCGCGCGGATCTTGTCCTCCTCGCGCGCCTTCGTGTCCACGAACTCCTCGATGTCGGGGTGGTCGACGTCCAGGACGACCATCTTGGCCGCGCGGCGGGTCGCGCCGCCGGACTTGATGGTGCCGGCCGAGGCGTCGGCGCCGCGCATGAAGGACACCGGGCCGGAGGCGGCGCCGCCCGAACTCAGCAGCTCCTTCGACGAGCGGATGCGGGAGAGGT
>CAYVWO010000537.1:0-1582 GCA_964455495.1 uncultured Tessaracoccus sp. | reverse complement strand
CCGGGCGGTTCGTCACCGACGACGCCTCGCTCATCGACGAGGCCCGAAGCGATCTGGCGGCGGGAGCCGCCGCCGACTACGCGAGGCGGGCGCGGCGCTTGGGCATGAGCCTGACCGCGGCCCGCGACCTGCTCGGCCAGCAATGGCAGGGCGCAATCGAAGGAGAGGATGCATGAGTGCCATCGACATCACGGGGTTGAGCAAGCGCTACGGCGCGTTCCCCGCGCTCGACGGCCTGACGCTGAGCCTGCCCCCAGGGCAGATCGTCGGGCTGCTTGGCGAGAACGGCTGCGGCAAGACGACGCTGCTGAAGGTCCTGGCGGGCGCGTTGGCCCGCTACGAGGGGACCGTCCGCATCCACGGGCACGCGCCCGGGCCGGAGAGCAAGGCGCTCGTCTCGTTCCTGCCCGACGCGAGCTTCCTCGCGGACAACTCCACCATCGACGGCTGCGTCCGTCAGTATCGCGATTTCTTCGCCGACTTCAACGAGACGAAGGCCAGGGACCTGATCCAGTTCTTCGGCCTGAACCCCGCCGCGAAGCTGTCGACGCTGTCCAAGGGCATGCGGGAGAAGGTGCAGATCGCGCTGGCGATGTCGCGCGATGCCAAGGTGTTCCTGCTCGACGAGCCCATCTCGGGCATCGACCCCGCCGCCCGCGAGGTCATCCTGGAGGCGATCGTCCGTGACCTCTCACCGGATGCGCTCGTCATCATCTCCACCCACCTCATCCACGACCTGGAGCCCGTGCTCGACGGCGTCGCGTTCATGCGCCACGGCCGGGTGCTCCTCGCGGGGCAGGTCGACGACCTGCGCGCGGAGCGGGGAATGTCAATCGATGAACTGTTCAGGGAGGTCTACCGATGGTCGGCACATTGATCAAGCACGAGATCCTGCGCACATGGCGCTGGATCGCACTGGCCGCCGGCGCGGCGCTGCTGCTCACGAGCATGTCGGCGCTCGCCGCAGCGCAGCTGCCGATGCCGCTGAACGGGCTGTTCGGCGTGCTCGGCATCATCTTCGCCAGCGTCTTCCCCATGGCGCTACTCCTGATGCTCGGCATCGACTACTACCGCTCGACCTTCTCCAAGACGGGCTACTTCACCGCGGCCATCCCCGCGCGGGGCGCCACCATCTTCTGGGTGAAGTTCGGGTACGGCTCGGTGATCGCGTTGCTGGGGCTTGTCCTCACGCTCGGCCTCGCCGTGATCGCCAGCATCGGCTTCGCGCACCTGAACGGCGGCACCGCCGCCGACGTGTTCGAGACGATCGACGCGATGTGGGCGGCCCTCGCGACCATTCCCGCGTGGCTGCAGGCCCTGATCCTCGTCGCGATCCTGCTCTACCCGAGCGCGACGCTGGCCCAGTACTTCTTCGCCGCGACGGTGGGGAGCGAGGCGTCGTTCAACCGGCTGGGCCTCGGCGGGCCGATCCTCGTCTGGTTCCTCTACTACGTCGCGGGCCAGCTGGTCGCCGTCGTCGGGCTGTTCCTTCCGCCGACGCTGGATCTGACAGATCCGACGGCTCCGATGCTGACCTACGACCCGATGGCGATGTTCCAGGACAACCAGAGCGGAAACGCGT
>CAYVWO010000536.1:0-1586 GCA_964455495.1 uncultured Tessaracoccus sp. | reverse complement strand
CCCGGCTGGCACGAGTGGAACGACCGCTTCCGCGACCACATCCGCGACTATTGGCGGGGTGCCGTGCACGGCGTCCAGGAGCTCGCCACCCGCCTCGCCGGCTCGCCGGACCTCTTCGACTCCCCCGGCCGCAGCCCCCAGGCAAGCATCAACTTCGTCACCGCGCACGACGGCTTCACCATGCGCGACCTCGTCAGCTACGACGTCAAGCACAATCTGGCCAACGGCGAGGCGAACCGCGACGGCACCGAAAACAACCGGTCGTCGAACCACGGCTGGGAGGGCGACACCACGGACGAGGCGATCAACGCGCTCCGCCGCCGCCAGGTGCTGAACCTCATGGCCACCCAGCTGCTCGCCGTCGGCACGCCCATGATCCCGGCGGGCGACGAGGCAGGCCGCACGCAGAAGGGCAACAACAACGCCTACTGCCAGGACTCCCCGCTGTCCTGGGTCGACTGGGTGCCCGCTCCCGAGTGGGTCGCCGTGCGCGACCGCGTCCGCTCCCTGATCCGGATCCGGCAGGCGCATTGCGCGTTCCGTCCCACGGACTTCGCGTATCACACCGAGGTGCTGAACGAGTACGGCGAGAACCTCCAGCGCGTCGACCTGACCTGGATGAACGGCACGACCGGGCAAATGGACCAGCACGACTGGCACGACGGCTCCCGCCGCCTGCTCGGCATGTACGTGTCCAACGACCACGAGGCCTTCCTGACCTGGTTCCACTCCGGCGCCGACGACGTCGACATCACCCTTCCCGGGCTGCCGTGGGCGGCGTCCTACGAGGTGGTCTGGCACAGCGCCGACGACGGCGAGCTGCCGGCGGGAACGTTGGCGACGGGGTCGCGCCTGACGCTTCCCGGCCGCTCGGTCGTGCTGCTCAAGGCGGCCGTCCCGCTCAGCTCTGTCGAGTTACTTCGCCTGCAAGAGCAGCACGCGGCCGTCGCGGCAGACCCCCGTCAGCGCGGGCGCCGCGGCCGTTGAGGTCGGCTGACCTTTCGACACGGTCCGGGTGCTTCGCACCGGGGACCGGCTCAAGGAGCGAATATCTCCCGCCGATGGGAATCCGCCGTTAGGCTGAGCCCCGTGACTGTCGACTACCCCGCCCGTGCAAGCAAGCGAATCGTTCGCACGGAAGGCGGCCTGGGCCGCATCCCCGTGACAGGGGTCTCCCCCGTCCTCGAAGGCGGCGCCTACCCGGTCAAGGCCGTGGTTCACGAGCGCCTCCTCATCCAGGCCAACGTGTTCCGCGAGGGGCACGACTCCGTCAACGCGTCGGTGATCCTGACCTCGCCGTCGGGCACGCAGCGGCGCATCGACATGACCCAGGTGGAGCCGAAGGGCCTCGACATCTGGCAGGCCTACGTGCGCATGGCCGAGGAGGGCGACTGGACGTACCGCGTCGAGGGCTGGTCCGACCCGTGGGGGACGTGGCTGCACCACGCCGAGGCGAAGCTCCCCGTCGGGGTCGACGTCGAGCTGGTCTGCATGGAGGGCAAGACGCTGCTCGAGCGGGCCGCGAACCTGGCCTCCGCGCAACAGACCCCTGGCGCCGTCGGCCTGCTGCGCGGCGCCGCGGAGCT
>CAYVWO010000535.1:0-1592 GCA_964455495.1 uncultured Tessaracoccus sp. | reverse complement strand
TTCGACACGACGGCGGCTTCGCTCGCGCGTCGGCTCAGCACGGCGCGACACGCGCTGCGCTCCTTCGGCGCGGCTCAACGAGCGGGTGGCGGCTCAACCGGCGGCGGGCACCAGGCTCAGCATCTTGGGCAGGCGCGCGATGACCTTGATCACCTCGCGGCCGGCCAGGGAGCGCTGCACCGCCTCGTCGGCCAGCGCCAGCTTGAGCGCGGCCTCCTCGGTGATGTCGGCGGGCACCTCGAGCTTACCGCGGACCTTGCCCTGGATCTGGACGACCATCGTGACGGTGTCGTCGACGATCAGGGACGCGTCCGCCGTCGGCCACTGGCTGTTGGCGATCGACGGCGGGAGGCCGAGCACCTCCCACATCTCCTCGGCCACGTACGGGGCGACGACGCTCAGCGACTGCGCGACGAACATCGCGGCCTCGCGGACCGCCGGGTCGGCAGGGCCGGCGGCGCCGTCGATGGCCTTGCGGGTGGCGTTGACGAGCTCCATCGTGCGCGCGACGGCGACGTTGAAGCGGCCCGACTCAAGCAGCTGGGTCACCTCGGTGATGCACTTGTGGGTGGCCTTGCGCAGCGCGGCATCCCCCTCGGCGAAGTCGACGCCCGGGGCGGACGCCGCGTCGCTGGCCAAGCGGTAGGCCCTCTGCAGGAACTTCAGGCTGGACGCCGGGGAGACGTCGGCCCAGTCGATGTCGTCCTCCGGCGGGCCGGCGAACACCATGGTGAGCCGCACGGCGTCGACGCCGAACTCGTCGATCTGCTTGCCGAGGTCGACGCCGTTGCCCAGCGACTTGCTCATGGCCTTGCCCTGGTTGACGACCTGGCCTTGGTTCAGCAGGCGCAGCATCGGCTCGTCGAAGTCGACCATGCCCATGTCGCGCAGGACCTTGCTGAAGAAGCGCATGTAGAGCAGGTGGAGGATGGCGTGCTCGACGCCGCCGACGTACTGCGCCACCGGCATCCAGTCGCGGACCCGCTCCGGGTCGAACGGGCCCTCGGTGTAGCCGGGAGAGCAGTAGCGCAGGAAGTACCACGACGAGTCGACGAACGTGTCCATCGTGTCGGTGTCGCGCTCCGCGGGGCCCCCGCAGTGGGGGCAGGTCGTCTTGACCCAGTCGGTGGCCGAGGCCAGGGGCGAGGTGCCCTTCGGCGCGAGCGCCGCGCCGCGCAGGTCGGGCAGGCGGACCGGCAGTTGGTCGTCAGGGACCGGGACCTCGCCGCACGCGCCGCAGTGGATGATCGGGATGGGGCAGCCCCAGAAGCGCTGGCGAGAGAGCAGCCAGTCGCGCAGCCGGTACTGGATGGTGCCGGTGCCCGCCCCCTCGTCCTCCAGCTGCGCGATGATCGTGGACACGCCGGAGGACTTGTCGGTGAGGCCGTCAAGCGGGCCGGAGTTCAGGTAGGTCCCGTCGCCGGACGTCGCGATGCCCGTGGCGGCGGGATCGGTGCCGTCCACGTCGATCACGGTGCGCACCGGCAGGCCGTACTTGCGGGCGAAGTCGAGGTCGCGCTGATCATGCGCGGGCACCGCCATGATGGCGCCCGTGCCGTAGTCGGCAAGCACGTAGTCGGCAGCCCAGACGG
>CAYVWO010000534.1:0-1593 GCA_964455495.1 uncultured Tessaracoccus sp. | reverse complement strand
CTTGTTGTCGACCTTCAGCACCTCGAGGGCGTCCTCGTTGTCCAGCTGGTACTTGTTGACGCCGAGCACCGGCTGGCGGCCGGAGTCGATGCGGGCCTGCGTGCGGGCCGAGGCCTCCTCGATGCGCATCTTCGGGATGCCCGCCTCGATGGCCTTCGCCATGCCGCCGGCCTGCTCGACCTCCTGGATCAGGCTCCATGCCTTCTCCGCCAGCTTCTTGGTCAGCGACTCCACGTACGCCGAGCCCGCCCACGGGTCGACGGTGCGGGTCGTGCCCGACTCCTGCTGCAGGAACAGCTGGGTGTTGCGGGCGATGCGGGCCGAGAAGTCCGTCGGCAGCGCGATGGCCTCGTCGAGCGCGTTGGTGTGCAGCGACTGGGTGTGGCCCTGCGTCGCGCCCATGGCCTCGATGCAGGTGCGCACGACGTTGTTGTAGACGTCCTGCGCGGTCAAGGACCACCCGGAGGTCTGCGAGTGCGTGCGCAGGCTCATCGACTTCGGGTTCTTCGGCCCGAACTCCCGCACCAGGCGCGCCCACAGCAGGCGCGCGGCCCGCATCTTCGCGACCTCCATGTAGAAGTTCATGCCGATCGCCCAGAAGAACGACAGGCGCGGGGCGAACTGGTCCACGTTCAGGCCCACCGACTCGCCCGCGCGGATGTACTCCACGCCGTCGGCCAGCGTGTAGGCCATCTCGATGTCGGCCGTCGCGCCCGCCTCCTGCATGTGGTAGCCGGAGATGGAGATCGAGTTGAACCGGGGCATGTTCGCGCTGGTGAACGCGAAGATGTCGGCGATGATCTTCATCGACGGCTGCGGCGGGTAGATGTAGGTGTTGCGGACCATGAACTCCTTCAGAATGTCGTTCTGAATGGTTCCGGCCAGCTGCTCGGGCTTGACGCCCTGCTCCTCCGCGGCGACGACGTAGAGCGCGAGCACGGGGAGCACCGCGCCGTTCATCGTCATCGACACCGACATCTGGTCGAGCGGGATGCCGTCGAACAGCTGCCGCATGTCCAGGATGGAGTCGACGGCCACGCCGGCCATGCCGACGTCGCCGGTCACGCGCGGGTGGTCCGAGTCGTAGCCGCGGTGGGTCGCGAGGTCGAACGCGATCGAGAGGCCCTTCTGGCCGGCGGCCAGGTTGCGGCGGTAGAAGGCGTTGGAGGCCTCGGCGGTGGAGAAGCCCGCGTACTGGCGGATGGTCCACGGCTGGTTGACGTACATCGTCGAGTACGGGCCGCGCAGGAACGGCGGGATGCCGGGGCGGGTGTTCAGGAAGTCGAGGCCGGCGAGGTCCTTGTCCGTGAACAGCGTCGGCACGAGGATGTGCTCCGGCGTCTGCCACCCGGCGGTGTGCCCGACGGCGGCGTTCAGCAGGTCGAACTGCTCGGCGGCGTCGGCGGGGATGGTCGCGCTCAGCGGCACGTCCGTGAAACGGGGGATGGTCATGGTCAGGCTCCCAACTTCTCCAGCGTGGTGGTCAGGAGGTCGACCACGTTCATTCCGTCGAACACGTTGCCGTCGACGGCGGCCTCGCCGCCCTCGCCCAGCTCCGCGATCTGGCCGGCGACGAGCACCTGCTCGGCCCCG
>CAYVWO010000533.1:0-1596 GCA_964455495.1 uncultured Tessaracoccus sp. | reverse complement strand
ACCCCGATCATCGACCGCGACGAGGACTTCGTGGCCTACGTCATCGCCGACGTCGAGCGCCGCCGCCAACTCGAACACGACTTCTACGCCAACCTCAACCCCGAGACCGGCGAGATCACCTGAGCATCGCACCGCTTGCGGGGCCGAAACCCTACTCCCAGGTTCCGGCCCCGCGTCCGTGTGCAGCCAGCCGGCGACGGTGCGCGTCGTCGTCAGGCAATGGTGCACTTCCCACAACGGTTGAGAGGCGCTAAAATCGAGGTAGGCGACATCAATGTTCAGCTAGTCGTCACCAGCCCCAGGCAGGTGGCAGACGAACCGGGGAAGCCGCCCCGGTAAGTCCATCCCATAGGAAGCGTCGCCGCTTCGGGAGGACTTGGCCATGATCTGGCTCATCTTCATCGCAGTCGTCATCCTTTTCAGGGTGCTGCGGCCTTGGATACCCTCGACCATCCTGCTCGATCGGTTCCGCACCCAGCGCGACCCGAAGTGGGGCCTGTGGGCCATGCTCGTCGGGGTCGCCTACTTCGGTGCCGCCTACGGCTGCACCGTTCTGATCGACAACGGAAGCCCGGAGTGGCTCCACCTCTTCGTTCTGATCGGGATCTGCGAGGGCTTCCGCTTCCTCTTCCACGGCTTCGGCATCTACCTCCGGCTCAGCGCAGCCCGCCGCAAGGAGCGCCGCGCCGCCCGTGACGCTGAGGGCCAGGCAAGTTCACCTGGCGGGTATGAGGCACTACCGGGTGACGAGCACGGGCCGACGCATCTCGGCCGAACCTCGGGTGCGCTCCAAGCCTGACAACAAGCAACTGATCGCGCTGGTTCTGCACATCGCGGATGGACTTCACGCCCAGGAGCTTGATGAGCAGCAGCGTCGCATCGGTGATCGACACAGCACCGAAAACACGACGGACGCCCACTCGTCGGGCGAGCAAGGAGGCCACCATGACTCTGACAATGCCGATGGATGACACGGATACGTCACCGCTTCTGACAGCGGTGACGTATCAACGTGTCTCGACCAAGGAGCAGGCGACCAAGGGGGGTCGTGACGAGGGGTTCTCCATCCCTGCCCAACGCCAGGCGAACGCGCGCAAGGCCGAAGACCTCGGCGCACGCATCGTCGCCGAGTTCGTGGACGCCGGAGAATCCGCCCGCTCCGCTGACCGACCAGACCTGCAACGGATGCTGGAGTACATCGCCACGCATCAAGTCACCTACTGCATCGTCCACAAGGTCGACCGTCTCGCCCGCAACCGCCTGGACGATGTGGAGATTCACCGTCGTCTGGTCGAAGCCGGGGTGACCTTGGTGTCTGCGACGGAGAACATCGACGAGACTCCCTCGGGGATGCTGCTGCACGGCATCATGTCCTCCATCGCGGAGTTCTACTCCAAGAACCTCGCATCCGAGGTCAGTAAGGGTCTGAACCAGAAGTTCGAGACCGGCGGCACCCCGATGCGAGCGCCGATCGGGTACTTGAACGTCCGCAAGCGTGACGAGCAGGGGCGCGAGTACCGCACCGTCGAGAGCGACGTCGAGCGCGCCCCGCTGGTGCGATGGGGGGTCGAGCAGTACGGGACCGGCGATCACACC
>CAYVWO010000532.1:325-1598 GCA_964455495.1 uncultured Tessaracoccus sp. | reverse complement strand
GGACAGGAAGCCGGTGAGGCCCGCCGCGAACACGAGGATCGTGAGGAGGATCGCGCCGCGCGCGCCGATCCTGCGGATGACGACGGTCCAGGCGAAGATCGCGGGGATCGCCACCAGGAAGACGGTGCCGAGCATCGCGGAGTTCAGGACGGGGTCGGCGTCGCCCAGCACGTACTTCGTGTAGAACGGGACGCTGGCGGGGATGATGGCCACCACCACCTGCATCATCAGCGAGCCGACCACGTACGCGATGAACGCCTTGTTGCGGAACGTGTGCCGCAGCGCGGCGCCGAGCCCGAAACCCTCCACGGGGGCGGGACGGCGCTCCGCGGTCGCCGTGAGCGCCACCGCGAACCCGATGAGGGCGACGACCCCGAGGATCGCGCCCATCGCCGCCCACCCGAACGAGCCGTAGAGGATGGGCGCGAGCGCCACGCCGAGGATCAGGCCGAGGACGGCGAAGAGCTGCCGCCACGACGCCCCCACCGAGCGCTCGCCCGCGGTGATGAACATCTCCGGGAAGAGGGCGCCGTAGTTCAGGATGACGAGCACGAACAGCACGTCGAACACGGCGACGACGCCCAGGAAGTACCAGAACAGGCCCATCGGGGTGCTGGCGAGCGGGACCCAGATCATCACGAAGGCCGCGACGAGCGGCACGGCCCCGAAGAGCACGTACGGGATCCGGCGGCCCCACCGGCTGCGCGTGCGATCCGAGATGTGCCCGAACACGGGGTTCAGGACCGCGTTGAAGATGCCGTGCAGCATCATGGCGAGCGCGATGAGGCGCGGATCCGCGCCCAAGGTGTCCACGTAGTAGAAGACGCCCAGGGCGGCGAAGGTCTGGACGATGAGGTTGACGGAGAGGTTTCCCACGCCGAAGCGCACGGCGCTGCCGCGCTTGAGCGGGGGGATGCCGTCGGGCAGCACCTCCGGAACGGCGGCCGCCTGGCTCATCGCGCCTCTCCCCTCTGGACGGCGCGCAGGTCGCGCCAGCCGACGCGGTGGATGCCGAGCTCGTCGAAGGCCCCGAGCACCTCGGGGTCCTGGAACATGGCGAGCTCCCAGCCGCGCTTCTGCGGCTCCGGCGCGATGTCCAGGAGCTCGGAGTCCACCTCGAAGGGGTGCACGTAGATCTCGGTGACACCGGGCTTGGTGCGCGAGATCATCTCGATCATCTCCCCCTTCACGGACTCGTACGTGGTGCCCGGCTCGGTCTCGAAGGCATACGTCCACGTGTAGTCGGGGAGCACGACGCCGAGGCTGTCGGCGT
>CAYVWO010000532.1:0-315 GCA_964455495.1 uncultured Tessaracoccus sp. | reverse complement strand
ACCGCGCCGCCAACAGCTGCCCGACGAGCGGCGCGACCTCATCCGGGATCGGGACGGCGTAGAGGTCCGCCGACCGCGGCAGGCGGAAGGGCAGGCCGTGGCGCGCGCAGGCGTCCAGCACCTCGACGAGGAAGTCCCGCCCGGTCGCCAGGCCGTAGAGGCTGCCCATGTGGTTGTCCGCGTGCGAGACGTCCACGCCGAGCGCGAGAGCGCGCTGGATCTGCGCCTCGATCTCCGCGCGGACCTGATCGGAGTCGGCCTGCGTCTCGAATTCGGCGCAGGTCGCGGGGAAGTAGCCGAGCGCGTCGACGAGCG
>CAYVWO010000531.1:0-1600 GCA_964455495.1 uncultured Tessaracoccus sp. | reverse complement strand
ATCAGTCCGAGGCCAAGGCGAAGCCCGCACCATCCGCGTCATGGGAGGAACCGAACGATGACCATGCTGCGAAGGATCACGGTCGGTCTCACCTCGCTGGTTGGCCTCCTGGCGGTGGTCGTCGGCGTCCCATGGCTCCTGCTCACCGTCGGCCACAACCCACTAGCCGGCGGCATCCCGACCTGGTCCGAGATCCTCAACACTCTCACCACCAGAGACAACGGCACCTTCATCCTCGGTCTGTTCACGATCGTCGCATGGGTGGGTTGGGTCATCCTCGTCGGAGCCGTGATCCTCGAGGTCGCGTCCCTGCTCCGTAACGCTCCTGCCCCTCAGATTCCTGGGTTCCGTCTGCCCCAGTTGGCTGCCAAGCAACTCGTCGGCGGCGTGCTGCTCCTCTTCATCGCAGGACCAGCCTTGGCCCAGGCAGCCCCAACCCACACCACCGAACTCAGCACCACGACCACCGCCACCGTGAGCGCCGAGACCGCGGAAGACCCCGCGGCGTCCGTCAACACGGTCATGGTGAAGAAGGGCGACTCGCTGTCGAGGATCGCCAGGGAACACCTGGGCGACGGTGACCGCTGGCCCGAGCTCTACGAGGCGTCCAAGGACACAGACCAGGGCCACGGCGCCCACATCACGAACCCCAACCTGATCTACCCGGGCTGGACCATCACCCTCCCCTCCGTGCAGGCCTCGCAGCCCGCGACGACATCACCGAACGAAGCGGTCACCCCCCCAGCCGATGAAACGGCGCCCGAATCGGCACCTCCGGAAGTGACGGAACCCGTGACCGTCGAAGCCGACGGTCGTGCCGAGCTGCCCAGCGTGACTGCGCAGGCGTCTCCACCAGCACCCGTGGCGACGTCCAGCACCCCCATCGAGTCAATCTCGGTCCAAGACCAAGTCCAGCAGGAATCCGACGAAGACCCGATCCCTGTGCGCACCACCTTCGGCGTCGGAGCGCTGCTGGCGGCTGGCGTCATTACGCTGCTCGGTCGTCGACGTCAGCTGCAGCAGCACCGCCGACCCCTGGGCGCCCACATCGCGCTCCCGACCGGCGACGAGGCAGCCACGGAACAGTCCGTTCGTGCGGTGGCAGACCCCCTCGCGCTCGAGGACATCGATCAGGCCTTGCGTTGCCTGTCGCGAGACTGCGCAGCCGAGGGGAATGCACTCCCTCAGATCCGGGCGGCCCGACTCACCGAATCCCAGCTCGAGCTGTACCTGGCCGAACCACAACAGCTCCCCGATCCGTGGCAAAGCACTGCCGACGAAACGGTGTGGTTCTTCGAGTCAGACGCGATGGAACGCCTTGATGAGGCCGACCTTGAAGGCATCGTCGCCCCGTACCCTGCACTGGTCACCCTGGGACAGGACGCCGAAGACGGCCACGTCCTGGTCGACCTGGAGTACCTCGGGGTCCTCGGACTCACCGGCGACCCAGAAGCCGCCCGCGAGGTCGTCGCAGCCATCGCGATCGAACTCGCCGTCAGCCGCTGGGCCGACGACATCACGGTGACCCTCGTCGGTGCCTACAGCGAAATGGAGGACTCCCTCCGCACCGGCCGCATCCAGTACCTCCCCAGTGTCGAAC
>CAYVWO010000530.1:1283-1601 GCA_964455495.1 uncultured Tessaracoccus sp. | reverse complement strand
CGACCTTCGGGGTCGCGGGTGCGCTGTCGAACGAGTCGAACGCGTCCATCACGGCCAAGAACAACACCCAGATCCGCTCGGAGAACGAGGAGACGGTCGGAAAGGCCGTCACCGTCGAGGCGTGGGTGAAGACGTCGAGCAGCCGCGGCGGCCGCATCATCGGGATGGGAAGCCACCTGAGCGGCACCTCGATCAGCACCGACCGCGTGCTCTACCTCGACAACTCGGGCAGGCCGAACTTCACCATCACCGACACGGCTCGCCGCACGGTGACCGCGCGCAACGCCATCAGGGACAACCAGTGGCACCACGTCGTCG
>CAYVWO010000530.1:0-1273 GCA_964455495.1 uncultured Tessaracoccus sp. | reverse complement strand
ACCCCCGTGCGGAACTCCCGTTCCACATCACGAGGTCCGCCATCGAGATGCGCCGCAATGGCGGCAAGGTTCCCAGCCCCCTGTCGGAGGACAGCCTCCCGGGCACCGCCATCATGCTTGCCGACGCCGCCCTCGCCGGCCAGCTGGACGAGGTCGCTGTGTACCCGCGTGCGCTGACCCTTGCGGAGGTCCAGTCCAACTACACCGCGAGCGGTCGCTCCGGTGGGTGGGGCACCCGCGCCAGCGACACCTACGGCCAGGCCGTCCTCGCGGACGCGCCGGACCTGCTGTGGCGGCTCGGTGAGTCGTCCGGCACCGTGCTCGACTCCTCCGGCTCGGGTCAGATCGGCACCGTCGCGGGGACCGTGACCCGGCGCCAGACCGGCCCGGTCGCGGGCAGCTACGCCGCGACGTTCAACGGCAGCAACGGTGTGGTCGTCGCGCAACAGGGATGGAGCGGCCCCGGGCCCTTCACCGCCGAGATCTGGTTCAAGACGAACACGACCAGGGGCGGCAAGCTCATCGGGTTCGGCAACACCACCAGCGGCCTCAGCGCCACCTACGATCGCCACATCTGGATGCTGAACGACGGCAAGATCGCCTTCGGCACCTACGCGGGCGCGCAGCAGACGCTGACCACGAGCGCCAGCTACAACGACAACCAGTGGCACCACGTCGCCGCCACGCAGGGCCCTTCCGGCATGCGGCTCTACGTCGACGGCGCCCAGGTGGGAAGCAACGCGCTGACCAATGCCGACGCCTATCTCGGGTACTGGCGCATCGGCGGCGACCGCGTGTGGTCCGGCACGAGCAACTACTTCTCCGGCCAGCTCGCGGAGGCCGCCGTCTACCCGACGGCCCTCAGCGGGGACGCGGTGCTCGCGCACTTCGTCGCGGCCGGGCGGACGGCGCCCAACCGGCCGCCGGTCGCGGAGTTCGCCGTCGAGAAGGATCTCCTCGAGATCAGCGTCGACGGCTCGGCCTCCTCCGATCCCGACGGGCCTCTCGCGTCCTACGAGTGGACCTTCGGGGACGGCGGGACGGCGACCGGGGCTGCCGCGTCGCACACCTACACGAACCCCGGCACCTACCAGGTCTCGTTGACGGTCAAGGACCCGGAGGGTCTCTCGAACACCAAGACGCAGTCGGTGACCGTCGTCGCGAACGTGGCACCGGTGGCGGCCTTCGAGGCCACGGTGACCGGCCACTCGGCGGCCTTCGACGCCTCGGGCTCGACGGATGCCGATGGTGATGTCGTCTCCTACGCCTGGGA
>CAYVWO010000529.1:0-1606 GCA_964455495.1 uncultured Tessaracoccus sp. | reverse complement strand
GCTCAGCTCTCCGACGATCTTCACGGCTCTCGGGTCTGTGGGATCATGCCCGATCGCCGCGCGGAACAGGCCGATGTAGTCCAGAGCCATCGTCTCCCAGCCCTTGCAGCGCAGTCTGGAGTCGTCGTCATGGAAGAGGACGTGAAGCATGTTGCGGCGGTCTTGGGGCAGGTCGAGAGGGTCGCCGAGCAGGTCTGCGGCGGCGTCGTTCCAGGCGAGCAGGTCGAGGTGGCGGCTGAGAACGAATGCGGGCAGTCCCATTGCCCGGAGCATTCGCTTCGCGTTCTCGGGGACGCGATCCTGCTTGCGGCGTTTCGAGGCTTCCGGCTGGCGAACGGCGCGTGCCAGGGTCATCAGGTGGCGGTGCTCCGCCGCATCGAGACGCAGTGCGTCGGAGATCGAGTCGAGCAGGGCATCGGAGGGCTTCGCGCCCCTGCCCTGCTCCAGACGCTGGTAGTAGTCGGTGCTCAGCCCGGCGAGGACAGCGACCTCCTCGCGCCGCAACCCATCCACCCGACGACGCGGCCCCGGCTCCAGGCCGAGATCCTCCGGTCGGGTTCGTTCCCGTCGAGAGCGGAGGAAGGATCCAAGTTCTCGCGCGGCCGCCGATGAGGTGCTCATATAGACCATTGTCCGGCCAAGCAGAGCGGCGAGGGTGGGTCTGACAGACCGAGGATGCTGAGGACGCCGGAGACACGACGGAGCGCTCTTAGCGTGGAGTCTATGAGTACATGGACAGCAGCCGACATCCCCGATCAGAGCGGGCGGACCGCGATCGTCACAGGTGCGAACTCCGGACTCGGGCTCGTCACGGCGACCGAACTCGCGCGCCACGGAGCCGACATCATCCTCGCAGTTCGGAACACCACAGCGGGCGAGACCGCGGCACACAGCATCCGCGCCGAAAACCCCGACGCCACCGTCTCGGTCCGGCAGCTCGACCTCGCATCCCTTGACTCCGTCCGTGCGTTCGCCGCCCGCGTCTCCGACGAACTCGACCGCGTCGACCTGCTCGTCAACAATGCCGGCCTCGTCATCCTCGGGGACCGGCAGACGACCAGCGACGGCTTCGAACTGCACTTCGGCACGAACCACCTTGGCCACTTCGCCCTCACCGGCAGGCTTCTCCCGCTCCTTGAACGCGGGCGGTCCCCCCGAGTCGTCTCCCTCAGCTCGCTCTCCCACAAGGGTGCTCACCTCGACTTCAACGACCGCATTTTCGAGAGTACGTGTGATGCATCCGCCGCGTACGTCGCATCGAAGCTCGCCAACACGATCTTCGGCATCGAACTGGATCGTCGCCTTCGCGCCGCAGGTTCGCCAATCATCAGCGTGCTCGCCCACCCCGGAGTCTCCCGGTCGAACCTCACTCCGCGCGCCTGGGAGAACCGGGGCGTGGTCGGGAAGCTCATCGCCTCCGCCTACGCCGCCCTGAACACCCAGCCGACCGAGCAGGGCGCTCTCCCCCAGCTGTACGCAGCCACCGCCGAAGGCGTCCACGGAGGCCAGTTCTTCGGTCCGGACGGGAGCAATGAGCAGCGCGGGAACCCGACCGAGGTTCAGGCCACCGCCGAGGCCAGCGACCCCGGCGTGGGAAAGAGGCTCT
>CAYVWO010000528.1:0-1608 GCA_964455495.1 uncultured Tessaracoccus sp. | reverse complement strand
CCGTCCAATCTCCGCCAAGCATGCTCAAGCTTCACGATTTTTGCAACAGAGCCCATCGGCGTTCTCCTCGGACAGCAGATGAGGTCCCCCGACTCGGATGATCTTCCCCTCAACGGTCGCCGTAACGCCCACAGCAGGTGACGAGGTGAACTCGACGCTTCGGGGGACGGTGAGCTTCCTGTCGGCGGCCGCGCGGACGATGGCCTTCGCGAGCGGGTGCTCGCTGTCGGCCTCTGCGGCGGCCGCCAGCGCGAGCACCCGGTCAGGGTCGGCGCCATCGGCAACGGAGACCTCGGAGACGACGGGCTCGCCCTTGGTGAGGGTGCCGGTCTTGTCGAACAGCACTGTATCGACGGTGCGCATGCTCTCGAGAGCGAGCCGGTCCTTGACGAGCACGCCGCCCCGGGCGGCGCGCTCGGTGGCGATGGAGACGACCAGCGGGATGGCCAGGCCCAGGGCGTGCGGGCACGCGATGACGAGCACCGTGATCGTGCGGATGACAGCAGCGTCAGGCAAGCCGACCAACGTCCAGACGATCGCGGTGATCGCCGCAGCACCCAGGGCGAACCAGAACAGCCATCCGGCGGCGGTGTCAGCGAGGCGCTGAGCACGAGAAGACGAGCTTTGCGCTTCAGTGACGAGACGTTGGATGCCGGCGAGGGTCGTGTCGTCGCCGGTCGCGGTGATCTCGACGCGAAGCCCGGAATCGGTGGCAACGGTGCCGGCTGTGACGTGGTCGCCGCTGCCGCGTTCCACGGTGCGGGACTCGCCCGTGACCATGGACTCGTCCATCGAAGCCCGTCCGTCGACGATGCGCCCGTCCGCGGGGACGCTACCACCCGGCCGTACGATGACGACGTCACCGACGACGAGATCGGACGGTGAGACCGTGACGACCTGGTCATTCTCGACGCGCTCTGCCTCATCCGGGAGAAGAGCGGCGAGTGAGTCCAGGGCGGAAGTCGTCTGGGCGAGGGAGCGCATCTCGATCCAGTGCCCGAGAAGCATGATGACAATGAGGAGGGCGAGCTCCCACCAGAAGTCGAGTTCGTGATGGAGCACCCCGAGCGTCGCGCCCCAGGAGGCGGCGAACGCGACGGTGATCGCGAGGCCAATGAGCAGCATCATGCCGGGCTTGCGAGCGCGGAGCTCGCTGACTGCACCGACGAGGAACGGCTTTCCACCCCACGCGTACATGACAGTGCCCAGCACCGGGGATACCCATGACAGACCCGGAATATCGGGGAGGGTGTAGCCCAGGATCATCGAGAACATGCCCGACAACGCGACCGTGGGGACAGCGAGGACGAGCATGATCCAGAACAGGCGACGGAACTGCCCGACGTGGTCGCCATGGCCTGCATGACCGCCGTGTCCAGCGTGGGTGTTGTGACCGGAGGGCGCGTTGTCGCTTCCGTGGTCCCTATGACTGTGCGCGGCCGCGTCTGACTGCGGTGCATGCGCCATTGCTTGATGTCCCGCGTGCGCATCGTGGTCAGTTTCGGTCGTCACTGCGGGGGTCGACGCCGCGTGGTCGTGGTGTGCGTGGGTGTGCTCTGCGCCGTCGTTACGCGGGTGGCTCATGGGCCTATCCTCCTCGGAATTGAG
>CAYVWO010000527.1:0-1610 GCA_964455495.1 uncultured Tessaracoccus sp. | reverse complement strand
GCCGCCGACGGCGATCACCACGTCCACCCCGCGCCGAATGGCCTCGCGCGCCTGCCCGGTGCCGGGATCGTCGACGGTGGTCTCGATCCAGACGGTCTCGCCCCATCCCGCCGCGCCGGTTGCGGGGTCGACGACAACGGCCAGCTGTTCGCGGGTCAGCTTGGTCGGGTTGTAGACAACGGCGGCGTTGGGCACACCCCATTCTCCCCCACAAACGTGCGCGCGGCCAGCACTAGACTGCGCGCATGACCGGCTGGCAGATCTCGGAGCGCGTCGCGTACGTGGTCAGCGGGCCGGACCGGGTGGTCGCGCTCAACCTCGACCGCCCCGCCGACCCGCCCCTGGCGTTCCTCGGCACCGCCGCCGCCATCTGGCTCGCGCTGGCCGGCGACGACGAGCTGGCCCGCCCCGTCGTCGACGAACGGGCCCTGATCGACGATCTCGCCGCCGCCTATGACGTGCCGCCCGGCGCCATCGCCGCCGAGGTCGAGGCCTTCCTCGGCGACCAGCTCGCCTCCGGCTTCCTCGCCCGCTGCCCCTGAGGGCGCCGCGCGAACGCGGGCGGGCACCGATCAGCGCGCCCCTGGGTCATGAGCGCCCGATCGGGTAGGCTTGAAGATCAGTCACCAGGTCTGAGACGCGAAAGGCAAGCGAAGTGACCGAGCACACCACGCCGCACGGCGGCACCACGCGCCGCACCGTGCTCCGCGCCGCGGGCGCGGCCTGGGCCGCGCCGGTCGTGCTCGCCGCCACCGCCACCCCCGCGGCGGCCGCGTCGCCGAACAAGGTCAACAAGCTCGCCACATACAACGTCTACAACCCGCAGATCGGGTCCAACGACCGTCGGATTCGTCTCGACACTGCCCAGATCTGGTACGACCCCAACGCGTGGGGCGTCAACCAGTACCCCTCCAAGGCGACCGTCCACTGGAAGGTGTACGTCCTAGATCAGAGCAACAACGTTGTGCACACGTACCTCGACGGCACGGTGGAGATCAACGCCTACAACAACAGTGAGATCTACAACAAGTACTCCAGCACCCTGTCCGCGGGAACCTATCGGGTGGTGTCCGAAATCGTGAGCGTGACGTACTCACCGAACCCAGTCAATGGATTCACCTTCGCGACCAGCGGCTCTAAGGCCGAAACCACCATCACGATCTAGTCGCAACCGGTTCGGACAGATGCAGTCCTTCGACCTCGCGGAGGCCACAACCCTCGCCCAGGTGCTGGCCATGGACTGCGCCGCGCGGGCCGGGCTCCGCGCGCTCGTGGTGAAGGGTTCGACGATGAACCACCACGGCCTGCGCAGCCCCCAGACGTCGTCCGACGTCGACGTCCTCCTGGCGCCCTCAGAGGCCGACGCGTTCGAGGCCACGCTCGGGCGGATCGGGTGGCGTCGGCGGATGGGCGAGATCGCCGGGCTGCCCGTCACGCACCACTCCGCGACGTTCCTCCACGACGACTGGCCCTGCGACATCGACGTCCACCGCAGCTTCCCGGGGTTCCTGGCCGACCCGGCGCGCGTCTGCGAGCTGCTCTGGGAGCGCCGCGAGACGATGCCCGCCGCAGGGCGGCTCGTGACCATCGCGGACTTCGCGTCCAGCGTC
>CAYVWO010000526.1:0-1614 GCA_964455495.1 uncultured Tessaracoccus sp. | reverse complement strand
GCGGCGTAGGCGTTGAGCGCCACGCCGAACAGGAGCGAGAACACGATGATCGGCACCATCTCTGCCAGCGACATCGCGGAGAAGATGTTGGTCGACACGAAGCCGACGAGCGTCTCCTGCCACCCGGATGCCGCGCCGACCTTGTCGGCCAGCGAGGGGTCGAGGTCGCCCGTGAACACGATGCCCGCGCCGGGCTGGATGAGGGTGCTGAGGATCCAGGCCACGACGGCGGCGACGACCGAGAAGCCGATCATCCACTTGAACGTGTGGAGCGCCATCTTCCCCATGCCCGACCCGCCCATCGAGCCGGTCGCCACGATGACCGACGTCATCACGAGGGGGACGATGGCCATCTGGATCAGCCGGATGAACAGGTCGCCGATGAACTTGAGGTTGCCGGCCCAATCTCCGACGACCAGGCCGAAGACGATGCCGAGGATGGATGCCGCGCCGATCTGCACCGCGGGATGCGAGAGGATCTTCTTCATGGCTGCCTCCGAGGTTGTGAGGGTTACGGCTCGGGAACCGGATGCCGACGACGCTATGGCCCGCCGATGAAACCCAGACGTCGGCTGGGTTTCAGGCGTCGCGGTTGTTGTATCAATCTCGTGACGAGACC
Organism: uncultured Tessaracoccus sp.; assembly: GCA_964455495.1. Lineage (GTDB taxonomy): Bacteria > Actinomycetota > Actinomycetes > Propionibacteriales > Propionibacteriaceae > Arachnia. Next base: position 995 of record CAYVWO010000526.1, on the reverse strand, counting down.
CGCCGGATGCGCCATCATGGGGCGATGCAGAAGCGCGACAAGCCTTGGCGACGGCGGCGCCGCGACGTCAACCGCGAGCCGGCGCCCGTCGTCTACCGCGCTCTCGTCTGGTTGGTGCGCGTGGTGATGCCGCTGGTGGCGCGCCGACACTGGGCCGGGCAGGAACACATCCCGGCCACCGGGCCGGCCATCGTCGTCGGCAACCACATCTCCAACTTCGACCCGCTGGTGCTTGGCGAGTACCTCATCTACAGCGGGCGCTGGCCGCGGTTCCTCGGCAAGGCCGACATCTGGCGCGTCCCCGTGCTCGGGTGGGTCGCCAAGCAGTGCCAGCAGATCCCCGTCTACCGCGACACCGACCGCGCCTCGGACTCCCTGATCCACGCCCGCAAGGCCCTGGAGCGGGGGCAGCTGATCGCGCTGTATCCCGAGGGCACCATCACGGCGGACCCCGACGGCTGGCCCATGACCGGGCGGCGCGGCGCCGCGCAGCTGGCCCTACGGACGGGCGCCCCCGTGATCCCCGTCGTGCAGGACGGCGCGCAGCTGGTGCTCGGCGGCAAGCGGCTCGAGTTCTGGCGCCTGTTCGGCAGGCGCCGCGACATCCGCGTCCAGGCCGGCCCGCCGCTCGACCTTTCCGAGTTCGACGGCGGCGAGCCCACAAAGGAGACGCTCGACCGGGCGACGGACCGGATCCTCGACACCCTCACCGTCATGCGCGCCGAGCTCACCGGGCTCACCCCGCCGGAGGGGCGGTTCGACATGCGGCAGGGGCGCCGCGTGCCGATCGCACATCCCGACGGCGGGTAGAGTTCTGCCCCGGCGGCGCAAGGACCGCCGGGACACGACTTGGAGGACCCTGTGACCGACCGCACCCGCGTCGCGCTGATCTTCGGCGGCCAGTCCTCCGAGCACGGCATCTCGTGTCTCACGGCGGCCTCCGTGCTCCAGGCCATCGACAAGGACCGCTTCGAGGTGGTGGGCGTAGGCATCAC
>CAYVWO010000525.1:0-1621 GCA_964455495.1 uncultured Tessaracoccus sp. | reverse complement strand
GCCGTCGACCGCCTACACGCTTCAGGTGTACGTCGAGGACTGCACCGGGTGCGGGCTCTGCGTCGAGGCGTGCCCCGTCAAGCCGATCGACCAGCCATCGCGCCGGGCCATCAACCTGGTGCCGAAGGTGGACCGCGAGGCGGACAGGGAGGCGGTGGAGTTCTTCGAGGAGATCCCGCTGAACGACCGCACCTGGATCGACTACTCGACGGTGCGCGGCATCCAGCTGCTGGAGCCGCTGTTCGAGTTCGCCGGCGCCTGCTCGGGCTTCGGCGAGACGCCGTACCTCAAGCTGCTCACGCAGCTGTTCGGCGACCGCGTCACCGTCGCGAACGCGACCGGCTGCTCGTCGATCTACGGCGGCAACCTGCCGACGACGCCGTGGGCGAAGAACGCGGCGGGCCGCGGCCCGGCCTGGTCGAACTCGTTGTTCGAGGACAACGCGGAGTTCGGTCTCGGCATGCGGCTGGCGGCCGACCTGCACGAGGACCTGGCCCGCGCGCGGCTGGAGGAGCTGCGGGGCGAGATCGCCGACGACCCGTTGGTCGACGCGATCCTCGGCTCGGATCAGAAGCAGGGCTCCGAGCTGGCGCTGCAGATGGCGCGGGTGGAGTCGTTGAAGGAGCGGCTGGGCGAGCTCAGCGGCCCGACGATCGACGACCTGAGGAGCGTCGCCGATCACCTGACCCGGCGCTCCGTGTGGATCGTCGGCGGCGACGGCTGGGCCTACGACATCGGCAGCTCCGGCCTCGACCACGTGCTGGCCAGCGGCCGAGACGTGAACATCCTGGTGCTGGACACCGAGGTGTACTCGAACACCGGCGGCCAGGCCTCGAAGTCGACGCCGCTCGGCGCCGTCGCGAAGTTCGCCTCCGGCGGCAAGACAAGCAACAAGAAGGACCTGGCCATGCAGGCCATGGCCTACGGCTCGGTGTACGTGGCGCGCGTCGCGATGGGCGCCGACCCGCAGCAGACGCTGACGGCCTTCCGCGAGGCGGAGGCGTACGACGGCCCGAGCCTGATCATCGCCTACAGCCACTGCATCGCGCACGGCATCGACATCCGCAAGGGCCTCGAGCAGCAGTACCGGGCCGTCAACTCCGGCCACTGGCCGCTGATGCGCTACAACCCGGTCATCCGCGACGCGGGCGGCAACCCGTTCCTGCTGGACTCGCCGCGCCCCCGGATGTCCCTGGAGAAGTACCGCTCGGCGGAGCTGCGCTACAAGGTGCTGAAAGCGGCCGACCCGGAGGAGGCGGACCGCTTGATCAAGCTGGCCCAGGAGCAGGTCGACCGGCGCTGGGCGGAGTACGAGGAGTTGGCCACGCGCGGCGCCGACCGCTTCGCCGCCGACGCCCAGACCACCGGAACCTGGCGGGTATAAGGAGTAACCGATGACCAATCTCAGCACCGACTACCTGGGGCTGCGGCTGCGCAACCCCGTCGTCGCGTCGGCGGGGCCGCTGTCGCAGACCGTGGAGGGCATCAAGTCGCTGGCCGACGGCGGCGTTGGCGCCGTCGTCATGTACTCGCTGTTCGAGGAGCAGCTGCGCAGGGAGGCCGAGTCGGTCGCGGCGCTGGAGGACCTGTACGACGACTCGTTCGCCGAGGCGCTCAGCTA
>CAYVWO010000524.1:587-1628 GCA_964455495.1 uncultured Tessaracoccus sp. | reverse complement strand
CTCGCCTCGGCCGGGTCCGCCCACGGGTCGTGCACGTCGACGCGCACGCCGTAGTCCTCCAACTCCGCGACGATGTCGACCACCCGCGTGTTGCGCAGGTCCGGCGTGTTCTCCTTGAACGTCAGGCCGAGGACCAGCACGCGGGAGCCGTTGACCGCGATCCCCTCCCGCGTCATGCGCTTCACCAGCTGCGACGCCACGTACGCGCCCATCGAGTCGTTCAGCCGACGACCCGCCAGGATGATCTCCGGGTGGTAGCCCACCTCCTGCGCCTTGTGGGTCAGGTAATAGGGGTCCACCCTGATCGACGGGGCCTTGTGCGTGCCTGCCGCCACCACCAGGCGGTACAGCTCGTCGACGAACTCGGCCGCCTCCGGCGTCGACCCCGAGGTCACCTTCACGATGTTGTGCACCCGATGCCGCGTGTCCCCCGGGTTGATCCGCTCGGGCGAATAGCCGACGAAGAAGCCCTCGTCGAGCCGCAGGCCCGACAGTTCCTCCAGCACCGGGACGCAGTCCTCCTCGGTGGCCCCCGGGTACACCGTCGACTCGTACACGACGACGTCGCCCGGCTTCAGCACGCCGCCGATGGTCCGCGTGGCGGCGAGCACCGGAGACAGATCGGGGCGCTTGTGCCGGTCGATCGGGGTGGGCGTCGTCACGATGAACATAGGCGACGCCCCGCGCGTCCAGCCGCTCGAGGTTCACCGCCGACGGGGCGTCGTCGACCACGCCGACGACCTCGACCTCCTCGCCCGCCGCCGCCATGGCGTCCAGCACGTCGAGGCACTCCCTGCCGAACCCCGAGGCGCCCACGACGACGACCCGGCTACCCACGCTCGACCCGTCCGTCCGAGCCCCGGAACACGCTCGCCGTCGCCTCGCCCTCGGCGGAGATGCCCTGCCGCCGAATCACCGACCCCGCCGTCCGCAGGAGGATCGAGAGGTCCAGCAGCGGGCCGCGCCGCGCCACGTACTCGACGTCCAGCGCCAGCTTCGCGTCCCAGCCGATGGCGTTGCGGCCGGACACCTGGGCTAGGC
>CAYVWO010000524.1:0-577 GCA_964455495.1 uncultured Tessaracoccus sp. | reverse complement strand
CCCCGGCCTGATGTCGTGGCGGCGCGCCTGCTCCGGGGTGTAGCGCGCCAGGTACTCGACCAGCAGCGGCCGCGGCCCGACCATGCTCATCTCGCCCTTCAGGACGTTCCACAGCGTCGGCAGCTCGTCGAGGCTCGTCGAACGCAGGAACCGGCCCAGCCGGGTGAGCCGCTCCTCGTCGGTCCGCCGCGTCGGGCCCGGCAGCGCCATCGTGCGGAACTTGACCAGCTCGAACACGACGGCGTCCCGGCCCGGGCGCGGCTGCCGGAACAGGACGGGGCGGCCGTCGCAGGCCAGCACCGCCACCGCGACGGCGGCCTGGACGGGCGCCGTCACGATGAGCCCGGCCGCGCTCAGCGCGACGTCGAGCGCGCGCTTCACCGCGTCGTAGCCCCGACGCTCAGCAGGCGACACGCTCTGCCTCCAGGAAGGCCGAGATGACCCTCGACACCGCGTCCACCTGCTCGTCGGTCAGGACGGACCCGCTCGGCAGGGAGAGCCCCGTGCGGAACAGGCGCTCGCCGGTGCCGTCCGTGAAGGACCGGTGCGACGAGTAGACGGGCTGCAGGTGCATCGG
>CAYVWO010000523.1:0-1639 GCA_964455495.1 uncultured Tessaracoccus sp. | reverse complement strand
CCGACGAGCTGCTGTCGCCCGCGCTGAGGGTCGAGCTGGGCCGCGTCTCGTCCGACGGCGCGGTCGTCGTCCTGACGGGCCTGCACGCGGCCGAACCTGACCTTGTCGGCGACGCCTTCGCCCTCCTGGACGCGGCCGAGATCGCCTTCACGACCAAGGAGGCCGCCTGGTCCGCGGTCAAACGCCTCGACGGCCTCCCCCTCGCCCAGGAACTGGCCACCCTCGACCTCCCGCCCGTCCTCCGCGACGCCCTCCTCGAGCGCGCCGCGGCCACGCCGGCCTGGTAGTCCTTAAGAGTCGGTTGTTGGTTCAGTTCTGAACCAACAACCGACTCTTAAGGAGGACGATGCGGCCTTAGCCCGGGCGGTGGTAAGCCCACGCGGGCGAGGAGACACCTCAGCGGACTCACAGGGTGTTGTCCGAAACGGGGAAGGTGTTGTCCGTGTGCCTGGAACCGGTGACAAGCCGACGCTCGAGCCCCAGTCTTGCGCCATGCCGCCGAAGAGACTGCTCCCCGAAACCACCCGGCGTCGGCTCCGCGCCCAACACGGCGCCGTCCTTGTCTCCCAACTGCTGGAGGACGGCCTGAGCCGCCAGGTATGCCGACGCCTCACCACGGCGTGGGCCAGGATCATGCCGGGGCTGTATCTCGCCGGGCCGCCGAGCTTCGAGAGCGCGGCTTGGGCGGGGTTGCTGTGCGCGGGACCTGGCGCCGTGGTCGGAGCCGACGCCGCGGCCTACCTGTCCGGCGTCCTCCGCGATCCTCCCGCGGAGATCGTGGTGTGGTCACCGCGGCACCGCGTGCCGTTCACCGTCGGCCAGTGGCGCGTCAGGTTTCGCCGCGGCGTACGCGTCGGCAGAGGATCCCCACCGCGCTTGTCAGTCGAGGACAGCTTGGTGGACTTGGCCCGCGACCACGACGAGGTCGGGGCCATCGACGCCGTCGCCCGTGCCCTGTCACGCAGACGCACCACCCCCGAGCGGGTGCTGTCCGCATTGGCGGAGCGCCAACGGGTCCGACACACGGACGCGATCACGCAGCTATGCACCGCCGCAGGCACCGGCATCGAGAGCGGACTGGAATGGCTCTTCCACAAGGACGTCCTCACCGCTCATGGGCTTCCCCTTCCCCGACGCCAAGCCGTTAGCGAGGAGGGGCGCATCGACGGCTTCTACGACGACTGGAGCGTCATCGTCGAGCTCGACGGCATCCGCGACCACTCCGACTGGTCGAAGGACATGTTCCGCGACAACGCACATGCGCTTCGCCTCGACGCCGTCACCTTGCGCTACGGCTGGACCGGGGCGACGCGCCACCCATGTGCGGCAGCGGGGCAGGTCAGCGAGGCACTCGCCGCGCGGGGATGGGTGGGAAACCCTCGGCGATGCCGCCGATGCCCGCCCACCACGGCACTCCGAGGGGAATGCCTGCCCTGAACTCCGCTTAAGAGTCGGATGTTGGTTCAGTTCTGAACCAACATCCGACTCTTAAGGAACGATGCGGCCTTAGTCCGAGTGGTGGTGCGCCCAGGCGGGGCCGTCGGAGTGCGCTCGCGGTCGGTGCAGCATCCCGGACTCAACCGCGACCCGCAGCCGGTCGCCGTCGATGCGGCCCACGCCGTCGACGATCAGCGTCCAG
>CAYVWO010000522.1:0-1640 GCA_964455495.1 uncultured Tessaracoccus sp. | reverse complement strand
GGCGCGAACCGCGTCGGCCACGGCGTGCGGATCGTCGAGGACATCGAGATCGTCGACGGCGTCCCCGTTCTTGGCCGCTTGGCTGCCTACGTACGCGACGCTCAGGTTCCGCTGGAGGTGTCGCCGTCGTCGAACCTGCAGACGGGCATCGCGGCGACGATGGGCGAGCACCCCGTCGACCTGTTGAAGAGCCTGGGCTTCAACGTCACGGTCAACTGCGACAACCGCCTGATGAGCCGCACGACGATGTCGCGGGAGTTCGCGCTGCTGTCGGAGGCCTTCGGGTGGACCCTCGCCGACGTCGAGCGCTGCACCCTCGCCGCGATGCGCGCGGCGTTCCTCCCGCTCCCCGAGCGCGAGGCGATCATCAACGACGTCATCCTCCCCGCCTACGCCGCCGCTCGTTGAGCCATCGCTCGTTGAGCTGCCCCATCGCTCGTTGAGCCAGGCGCGCCGACGGAGTCGGCCGCGACTGCGTCGAAGCGTCTGGCACCCGGTTCATGGACGTGTGGTCAGGGCCAGGCCATAGGCTGGGGCGATGGCCCTGATTCCCGCCCCGACGCTCGATGCGACCCGGGTGAGCATTCGCCGTCGGCGCCCGTCCGGGGCGTTGTCCGACGTCGTCGGGCACCTGGTCGCGGCGAACGACGAGTGGATGGTCGTGCTGCCCGAGGATCGGGGGGCCGAGTGGGTGCCGAGGGCCGAGGCCGAGGCGGTCCGAAAGGTGCCCGAGCGCACGGTGCTTCCCGCCTCGGCGGCCGACGCGCTGGAGCGCGTCCTCGACCTGACCTGGCCGGGGCTCCGCCGCGCCCGGCTGGGAGGCTGGACGATCCGGGTCGGACGCGGAAAGACGCAGCGGGCCAACTCGGTGCTCGCCGTCGGAGACCCCGGAATGCCCGTCGCCGACGCCACCATCGCGGCGAACGAGTGGGCGGGACGGGACCTGCCGCTTCAGGCGGTGCGCGGCAGCCGCGTCGCCGACGAGGCGCTGGCCCTCGGCTGGGAGGCCGCGTCGCCGACCGTCGTCATGGTCGCGGAGGCATCCGCCCTCGTTGCCGCGGGCGCGGGCATCGCGTCGGACGAGCCCGACGCGGCCTGGTGCGCGGTCTATCGCGGCGGCGACGTCGACGAGGATCGGCTCGCGGAGCTGACCAGCGCGCCGGCCCGCTACTTGCGCGTGGGCGAGAACGCCGTCGGTCGGGTCGCGCCGGCTCGCGGCTGGGCGGTGCTGTCCTGCATCGAGGTCGCCCCGGAGGCGCGCGGGCGGGGGCTCGGTCGCGCCGTCACCCGTGCGCTGATCGCGGAGGCCGTGCTCCTCGGCGCGCGTCATGTCGCGCTTCAGGTCGAGGAGGACAACCCCGTGGCGAGGAGCCTGTACGCGTCGGAGGGATTCGTGGAGCACCACGCCTACGCCTACCTCCGGCCGCCTCGCGGGGAGAAGGCTATACCTGACGTCTTGACGGAAAAGTGCAGCAGGATGGAGACAATCCCGGTTCAGGGGCCGGAATCCCCGTTTGACCGCACCTATCCGTCGGAGTCGGGCGCATAGGACGTGCCCGAGTTCGCGGCCTACGAGCCGGACCGGCCCTCGGCGGAGCGCGCGGTGCCGACCATCGCGCCGCTGCGGCCGTCAGACGTCG
>CAYVWO010000521.1:0-1650 GCA_964455495.1 uncultured Tessaracoccus sp. | reverse complement strand
GCAGCAGGCCGGCATTGCCAACCAGCGAACGGCCGGGTTCGAAGCACAGCTGCTCGGGACGGTCGCGGAACACTGCCAGCAGCGGCGCGAGATAATCCGCCACCGGTGGCGGGTTTTCATCGCGATAGCGGATGCCGAGCCCGCCGCCCAGGTTCAGCTCTTCGGCCTCGACCCCGGTCCCGTCGCCAACGCGATCAACGACCTGACCGGCCAACGGTTCGACTTCCTGGCCGACCCGGAGTGGTTCCGACCCCTGATCATCCTCCAGTCGCTGTGGAAGGCCACCGGGTGGGGCACGATCATCTACCTCGCCGCCCTCACCGGCGTGGACCCCAACCTCTATGAGGCCGCACGGATCGACGGGGCCGGGCGCTGGCGCCAGATGTGGCACGTGACGCTGCCCTCGATCCGCAGCACCGTGGTCGTCATGGCCATCCTCACGGCGGGCAACCTGCTCGACACAGGCTTCGAGCAGATCTACCTGATGACCAACTCGCTGAACCGTGGCGTCGCCGACGTGTTCGACACCTACGTCTACTGGATGGGCATCACCCAGGGCGCCTACAGCTACTCCACCGCCGTGGGCCTCTTCAAGGCCGTCGTCGGCATCATCCTGATCTTCGGCGCCAACTGGCTGGCGCGGAAGTTCGGCCAGAGCGGATTGTTCTGAGGGGGAACACCATGGCCAGCAACTCTGATTTCAAGACCGTCGGCAGCCGGGTGTTCGACACCCTCAACATCGTCCTGCTCGTCGCCCTCGCGTTGGTGACCCTCCTGCCCTTCATCTACGTTCTCGCCGGGTCGTTCGCCACCGAGTCCGAGATCACCGCCCGGGGCTTCTTCCTGTGGCCGGAACGGCCGACGCTGGAGCCCTACGCATTCATCTTCTCCACCAACACGTTCGTCAGGAGCCTCCTGGTGACCATCGGCGTGACGCTGGTCGGGACGCTGATCCAGGTGCTGCTCACCTTCGTGACCGCCTACCCCCTGTCACGCCGCAGCCTGCCGGGGCGCAACGTCGTGCTCAACCTGATCATCTTCACCATGGTGTTCAGCGGCGGGATGATCCCCACGTTCCTGGTGGTCCGCCAGCTCGGGCTCCTGGACACCTACTGGGCACTGATCCTGCCGCTGGCGATCAACCCCTTCTATCTCATCATCGCATCGACGGCTGCACCGAGGTGGGTGTCTTCTGGCGGATCATCCTCCCGCTCTCCAAGCCGATCCTCGCGACCTTCTCGCTGTTCTACGCGGTCAGCATCTGGAACGACTACATGTCACCGCTGCTCTACATCAGTGACACGAACAAGTGGACCCTCCAGATGTTCGTCCGCCAGGTCACGGTCTCCGCCGATGCCCTCGGCAACCTCGACCCCAACTACGTCCCGCCGGAGCAGGGACTGAAGTTCGCGATCGTGGCGGTGGCCACCCTCCCGATCCTCATGGTCTACCCGTTCCTCCAGAAGCACTTCACCAAGGGCACCCTGGTGGGCGGAATCAAGGGCTAATGGCGCGGCATAGGACCACCGCCGGGGCTCTGCCCCGGCTTTCGGATAAAGTCACGAAAGGAGGAATCGTATGAGAACGAAGACGTTCGCGGCGGTCGCCGCGGTTCTCGATGCGAACACCGTGGACCTGGCGACGACGGTT
>CAYVWO010000520.1:0-1652 GCA_964455495.1 uncultured Tessaracoccus sp. | reverse complement strand
CGACCTGGCAGGCTAGCGTCCTGAGGTGAACGCGCCGATCAGTTCGTCGGGGCCGATCGGGACGACACCGTCGACCTCGATGCCAGAGCGTGATACTGCGATCAATGGGCTGTCGACCGCCGCCCCCGGCAACTGGAGACGATGCGCCTGTAGACGTCCCAGGTCGTGCCGGTCGAACGGTGCGTTCTCGAGCCACTTGATCGAACCGAGCGCGAGGATGCGGTCCGCGATCGGGCCGCGATCGGCCACCACAAGGTCTATCTCCGGGTTGTTGGTGCGCGTCCAGTACCCGCCCACAACGCCCGGCACACCGTCCGCCATCCAGGTCACCGGAGGCGCCAGCCGCTCCAACGCCTCACGCAGCACCGGCTCGATCGCCCGTCCACGCCACGAACCCCACGAGGCGCGAATCCGAGCCAACACCCGGTCGCCCCGGCCGCGCTCGATCTCCGGCAGGTGCGGGCCGAGGAAGGCAAGCCAGAACCGCAGGTAAGGATCGGTGACTCGGTAGCGTTTGACCGCACCGCCCGGCCTCGTCGACAACGGCTCATCGACGGCCACCATGCGCTTGTCGACCAGGAGCTTGAGCGAGCGCGAGAGCGATGCCTGCGGAAGATCGCCGGCCGCGCGGCCGATGGCCGTGTAGGCGCGCTCTCCGCTGCCGATCGCGCCGAGAACATCCTTCGCCTGTAGCTCCGACGGAAACTCGGCCGCGAGGGACCTCTCCGCAGAGACCAGCAAGGCCGAGGTCGGATCCTCGACCGCCGACGCGATGTACTCCCACAGCGACATCCCGGCGGGCCATTCGGCGCAGATCAGTGGGAGACCACCAGTTACCAGCTGGGCATCGAAGGCGTCAGCGGCCGCCAGCCCGAGCATCATTCCCACTTCTGCCGGGCTCAGGGGCGGTACCACCATCTCGCTCGCTCGCTGGTGGAACGGGCGCCCGTACGAGTCGAGAGCCTCCATCATCCCCAAATCGGAACCGATGCCGATAAGTAGAACGCGGCGTCTCGACAGCTCGCGGTCGAACGCGCGCTGCAACGTCCCCTCGAAGTGCTCGTCCGCAACAACTAGGTAGGGCAACTCATCGAGGACGACGACGGCCCCGCTGTCAGGCAACGCAGCAGCCAACAGACGCAAAGCAGCATCCCACGAGGCCAACTCCACCCCGGCGAAGAGCCCGGCACCCGGCAGCTTGGAGGTGAGCACCGCCTCGGCGAACATCCGCAGCTCCTCGCGGACGGGACGTCCCGAGGCAGCAAAGAACACGTACGGCACACCGGCCCGGTCCAGAAACTCCTCCACCAGTCGCGACTTGCCCACCCGTCGCCGCCCACGAATCAACAAGGCCCGGCCGGGCTTGCCGTCACCGTTCGACTGAACACCCCGCAGAAAGGAGTCCAACCGGTCCAACTGCGCCTCACGACCGACAAACATCACCACTCCTCAATACACTCACCGACGAGCGGACCATTCATGATACTAATATCTATGTGCGTCTGGACCCCGGGCCCGACCTGCTATGTGGCGAAGGGCTGCTCCCCCGCACGGGCGACCTGTCCTCGCCTTCCGTCGTGCACTGGATGCACTACGGGAGCTCACCGATTCCGGCAGCCGTCGAGCGGTTACGCGACCGCCTCGGACCGGCG
>CAYVWO010000519.1:0-1652 GCA_964455495.1 uncultured Tessaracoccus sp. | reverse complement strand
CGCGAATCAGACGCCCTGCCCGGCGTCGGGCATCGATACGGAAGATCGCTCCGGGGTGTCGCCGTCGCGGTAGGGATCACTGCGGCTGCGTACGTCCCTGTGGGGACGCAGGCAGCCGCAGTAACCCGGATTCGTCGGGAAATCCGACGGAAGCAGCCGCGGTGTCGGTGAGGCGCCAGCCCTTGACTCGGACGACTAGGCCGCAGGCGAGGCGGACCGTGTCGGTCATCTACTCACGTCTATAAGTACAAACAGTAGTTTGTGCTATGGTCTTCCTGAGGTAAGGAGAGTGATGGGTGCTGAAGCGGTCGCCGATCTCGACCTGGCGCTGCGCGCGCTCGCTGACGGGAACCGGCGTGCGATCCTGCGGGTGATCCGCGCGGCTCCGCAGCCGGTCGGGTCGATCGCCGAGGAGGTCGGACTGTCCCAGCAGACCACCTCGCATCATCTCGGGGTGCTCCGCAAGGCAGGGCTCGCCGTCGGAACCCGCGACGGTACTCGCCACCTGTTCGCGGTGAACACCGACGGTCTCGCGGCGGTGCGCTCCTACCTCGACGACTTCTGGCCGGGCAAGCTGGCGGCGCTCAAGTCCGTCATCGAGGCGCGAGAGGCCGACGACCGTGGCTGAGTTCCGCGACTCCATCACCATCGCCGCTTCGCCAGAGACGGTGTTCGGCTACCTCACCACCAACGAGGGCATGACGGCGTGGATGGGGCAGTACGCCGATCTCGACCCGACGCCGGGCGGCCGGTTTGCCGTCGACATCGCCGGATATCCGGTGCGGGGCGAGTACCTGCGGGTCGAGCCGCCTCGGCGCGTGGTGGTGTCCTGGGGATTCGTGGGGAGCGACGACCTGCCCGCCGGAGCCTCGACGGTGGAGTTCCGGCTGACCCGTGTCGAGGCGGGCACGAGGGTCGACCTCTGCCACTCCGGTCTGCCCGACGCCGAAGTGCACGGTCATGCCGACGGCTGGGCGCACTTCCTGCCCCGCCTCACGGTCGCGGGTGCCGGCGGTGACGCCGGACCGGACGACTGGCGGCCGCTGCCGGACTGAACGACAACGTGGGTCGCAATGACCGACAACCAACCGAAGGAGAATCCCATGGCACACGACACCGCGTACGAGACCGTGTTGCAGTACCACCGCGCCTGGACGAGCGGCGACGTCGACGGCGCGATGACCTATGTCGCCGACGACATCGCCTGCCGCGCGCCGGGCGTCGATCTCGACGGCAAGGACGCCTACATCGCGGGCTTCGCGCCCATGCTCACCGGCATCGGCGACATCGCGGAGTTCACCGACGGCGATCGCGTCGCCCTGTTCTACTACCCGCAGACGGCCGCGACGTCCACCGCGCCTGCCGCCGAGTTCTTCACGGTCAGGGAGGGGAGGATCGCCCAGAGTGTGCTGATCTTCGACCGGCTCTCGTACGGCCCGCCCGACCAGGACGGACGACGGTGACTCCTGCTCAGACCGCCCTCGTCGATCGCCTCCGTGCCCTGCTCGTCGACGAACCCGTGCAACGGGAGGTGTCGATGTTCGGCGGCAGATCGTTCATGGTCAACGAGAAGATGATCGTCAGCGCACTCAAGAACGGTGGCCTGCTCGTGCGAGTTGCTGCCGACCGGCATCAGGAACTGCTGAACCGGC
>CAYVWO010000518.1:0-1660 GCA_964455495.1 uncultured Tessaracoccus sp. | reverse complement strand
TGTTCGTTCGCGGTGACTCCCGCCGCCTGCAGCACCTCGGGGTCGTAGACCACGCCCCAGGCGCCGGCCATCAGCGTGTCGTCGACGGCGTTGACGAGCATCAGCTCGCCACCCGCGGCCTTCGCGGCGTTGGCCCCGAAGCGCACGGCGCGGAGGCCGTCGTCGCTCCCGTCGACGCCCACCACGATCAGGGGAAGTTGCCGTTCAGTCATTGCGAGGCTCCTCACTCTTGGTTCCCGAAACTACCCGGCCGGCGAGGGCCGAGACCTCGATCGCGACGCCGACCGTGCGGTCGCCATCGACCCAGCTGATGCTCTTCGCGGCCGCGTCGGCGGGAGCCGTCGCGCCGCGGGCGAGCACGGTCCATCCGATGGCCGACTCCTTGTCGATCTCGTCGACCTGGAAGGACACGTCCGTGGCGTCGAGCAGGGTGGCGAGCATCGTGCCGGGGGCCGTGTGGAAGACGATGACCCCCTCGCGCGTGCGGTAGTTCACCGGGACGATGTTGATGCCGTCGGGCCCGAGCCACGCGATGCGACCCACTTCCGCATCCGCGAGCAACGCCCAGCACTCGTCGGCGTCGAGCCGCGAGAAGTAGGTCACGGGTTCCCTAGTCATGGCCCAACAGTAGCGCGCCGCGGCCGCCCGCCGTCCGGATTTCCGGGCAGTCCCGCGGCGGATCAGGCGGTCGGGAACGTGGTGCGGCCGCCGAGCTTGGCTGCCAGCTCCTCGTCGATTCCGTCTGCGATCTGGCTGAGGGCGTGCAGCGCCTGCCGGAGGTGAGCGGGAACGAAGGGCTTGGCCGGCACGGAGATCTGCGCGAAGACGCGGTCGCGGTGCAGCGCGAACCGGCCGTAGCGCGACTCGACGTTGAGGTCGTTCAGTACCTCACAGGCGCGAGAGCGATTGACGACGTCGTGGACCAGCGGCGAGAAGAGCACCAGCTCGCGGCAGTCGGCGGTGCTGCGCAGGAAGACGACGGCGGACCCGACGCGGATCGCGACATCGCCCTGTTCGTTGCGCAGCGGAGGGTGCCCCGAGAGCCGACGAAGCTCGGCGTCGACGAGCCCGTCGAGCTCTGCCTGGCCGCCCGCCCGGACGGCCTGCTCCTCGCGCTTCAGCTTGCGCGGCTCGAGCGGCGTCCACTCAGCCTGGCCCTGGAGGATCTCCGCTAGTTGGTCGGGCTCGAGGAAGATGGGGTGCGGCGCGGAGAAGACGGCGCCGAGCGTGTGGCCGGCAAGCTCGGCGAGCCCCGCGGAGTCGGCCTGGTCGACGTCCACGTGGAACTCGGGCACGCCCTCAGACGGCGGGAGCCAGCCGAGGCGGGTCAGCTCGTCGGCCTCGATCCGGGTCGGCGTCCCGTTGTCGGACCCGCTGACCAGGGCCGTGACGACGCCGGGCTCGCGGACGGTGAACCGGATGCCCGGGCGCTCACCGTCGGTGGTCGAGGTGACCGAGATGGTGAGGTCCGCCGTCGCGTCCATCACCGACAGCACCTCGTCGAGCCGGTCGGCGAACTCGACCCAAGCTGCGCGCTGGGTCTCGTCGAAGTCGAAGTCCGTGTAGTCGGCCATTGGTCACCTCCGGGGCCCCAACCTACACACCCGCTGCGGGTCGCCGGCGGCCGAACGCCGCGAACGATGAATAGACTGAGGAGAGT
>CAYVWO010000517.1:0-1661 GCA_964455495.1 uncultured Tessaracoccus sp. | reverse complement strand
CGGGGCTCGATGCGCTCGCCGTCAGCGAGCGCGCCACCCGCTAGCTCTGCTCGTCCTCCGAGGCCGCTTCGTCGACGACGTCGGCGTCCGCCTCGTCTGCGACGGCTTCCTCGACGCCCTCCGGCTCGGCCGGGACGGCCTCCTCGACCGCCGCCAGCGCCGCGCCGCCGCCGAGCGTGGCCAGCATCTGGCGCACGTTCGACAGCTGGGCGGTGATGGAGTCGCGGCGCGCGGAGACGGCGGCGAGCTCACGCTCGGAGTCGCGGCGGATGCGCTCGGCCTTCGCGCGCGCCTCCCCCACGAGCTCCTCGGCCTCGCGCTCGGCCTTCGCCCTCATGGCCTCGGCCTGGCTGCCGGCGTCGGAGACGATGCGCAGCGCCTCGTTCTCGGAGGCCCGCAGGTTCTCGTCGGCGGCGCGCAGCTGGTCCTCGCGCTGGCTCATGGCGACGGCGAAGTCCGCGGCAGCGGCGTCGCGGCGGTCGGCGAGCGTGCGCTCGAAGTCGGCGGCGGCCTGCGCGGCGCGGGCCTGCTGGGACTCGTAGACGGCCTCGGCCTCCTCGCGGCGCGCGGCGGCCTCGCGGTCGGCGTGGTCGATCAGCTCGTCGGCCCGGCGCTGCGCCCCGGCGAGCTTGGCCTCGGCGTCGGCCTCTGCGGAGCTGCGGGTGTCGATGGCGTAACGGTCCGCCTCGGAGACCATCTGGGTTGCCCGCTTGGTGGCGTCCTCGACGAGCCGCGCACCCTCCTCCTTGGCGGAGCGCTTCAACTCGGCGGCCTCGTCCTCCGCGAGCGTCAGGATCTGGCCGATCCGCTCGCCCAGGTCGGCGAAGGTCGGGCGCGACGCCATGGTCCGGGCCCTGGCCGACTCCTCGGCCCGGGCGTTTGCGGCGTCGATCGAGGCTTGGAGCTCGGCCCGCTGGTGGCCGGCCTCCTTCACCTGAACGGTCAGCTCGCCGAGCTCGGCCCGGGCCGCGCCCAACGCCTGTTCGAGCGTGGCGACCTCGGCGTCGACCTGCGCGGGCTCATAGCCGCGGAGCACGGTGCGGAAGGAAGTGGCCATCAGTATTCCTCATTCGGGGTTGGGTTCTCGTTCACGGCGAGGGCTTCGATCACGCCGGAAAGGTTGTGCAGTTGTGCGGTGATGTTGTCGCGGCGCACCGCCAGCCCGGCGACCTCGGTGCGCGCCGCGTCGAGCATCTCCCGGGCCTGGGTGCGCATCGCCTCGGCGTCGATCCTGGCCTGCGCCAGCAGCGCGACCGCCTCCTCGCGGGTCGCGCGCGTGCGCTCGAACGCCGCCTTCTGGGAGCGCTCGAGGTCGGCGGCCAGGCGCTCGCGAACCAGCGCGGCGTTGGACTCCGAGTCCGCGGTTCGTTCCTCTGCCCGCGCCACGACGGCGTCGGCCTCGCGCCGGGCTGCGGCGACGGCGTCGGCGGCGCTGGCGTCGGCGGCGGCGCGGGTGCGCTGCGCGTGCAGCGTGGCGGCCGCGAGCTCGGCGTCGGCCCGCGCGCGGATGTCGGCGGCCTCCACCTCGGCGGCGCGGATGCGGCCGCGGGCGGTGTGCACGGAGTGGTCGAGGGTCTCGGCGAGCTTCGCCCTGAGGTCTCGCGCCCTCGCGGCGGAGTCCACGTGCGCGCCGCGGCGGGTGCGGGCGGCGTCCGCGCGGG
>CAYVWO010000516.1:1348-1663 GCA_964455495.1 uncultured Tessaracoccus sp. | reverse complement strand
GGGCGACCTACACCCCGTACGCCGGGGTCGAGAAGACCGTGGACCTGTTCGCGGGCCAGACGATGGACGCCGGTGACGTGACCCTGTCCGCCGTGGTCGACGGCAAGGTCACCATCACGGTCGACCTGGCTGACGGCTGGGACTTCGCGGCTTCGCCCGAGAACCTGAAGATCATGGGCTACAACAGCGCGCCCGGCGGCAACCCGGATGTCGGCAACTTCGCCTACAAGATGGAGTGCTCGGGTGACTCGTGCTCGATCACGGTCGACGTGTTCACGTTCTACGGCATCCACGTCGACGTGGGCCGCTGGATCC
>CAYVWO010000516.1:0-1338 GCA_964455495.1 uncultured Tessaracoccus sp. | reverse complement strand
CGTCAGGCCTCTTCTGGGTCGAGCTGGGCCGGCTCGGGGACGCCGCGGAGCTCGCGCCAGCTGGGCAGGCGCCAGTCGTTGCGCTGGAGCGCGAAGAACATGCCCACCATGAACGCCAGGGCGGTGGCGATGGCGCCGATGAGGACGGTCCAGCGGGCGCCCCAGGCGTCGCCGATCCAGCCGATCATCGGGGCGCCGAGGGGCGTGCCGCCGAGGAAGATCATCATGTAGAGCGCCATCACGCGGCCGCGCATGACCGGCTCGGTGGTGAGCTGCACCGAGGCGGTCGCGGGGGGCATGAGGGTCAGGGCGGTGAGCCCGAGCGGGATGAGGAGGGTCGCGAACATCTCGTAGGTCGGGGCGAGCGCGAGAGCGAAGGTGGCGATCGCGAAGCCCATGAGGGCGCCGAGCATGGTCGACAGGCGTGGGCGCGGCCGGCGGGCTGCCATGAGCGCGGCGGTGAGTGAACCGACCGCCATGATCGAGCCGAGGATGCCGTACGCGTCGGCGCCCTTGCCGTACACCTCGGTGGCCATGAGGGCGTTGGTGATCTGGAAGTTCATCCCGAAGGTGCCGAGCATGAAGACGATGAACATGACCAGCTGGATGTCGGGGCGTCCGGCGACGTAGCGGATGCCCTCGCGCACCGAGCCGCGGCCGCGGCGGATGGGGGCCGGGGTGAGCTGGGAGGGATCCATGGCGAGGAGCGCGAGGATCACCGGGATGAACGTGAACGCGTTGATCAGGAGGCTGGGGCCGACGCCTGCAACGGCGATCATCAGACCGGCGACGGCCGGGCCCACGAGCCGGGCGCCGTTGAAGCTGGTCGAGTTGAGGCCGACCGCGTTCGGGGGGAGCTCGGGCGGCACCATCGCGGAGGCGAACGCCTGGCGGGTTGGGTTGGCGACCGCGGTCACGACGCCCTGGAGGAAGGCCAGCACGTAGACGTGCCACAACTCGGTGACGTTGAACACGACGAGCAGGGCGAGGGTGGCGGCGTTGAGGGCGAGGAGCACCTGGGTCCAGACGAGGATGATGCGCTTGGGGAACCGGTCGGCGACCGCGCCGCCCCAGGCGCCGAACAGCACCATCGGGAGGAACTGCAGGCCGGTGACGTAGCCGACCGCCGAGGCGGAGTGGTCGGTCAGGATCGTCAGCACGAGCCAGGTCTGCGCGATGCGCGCCATCCAGGTGCCGATGTTCGAGATCAGGCCGCCCCAGAAGAACAGCCTGTAGTTGCGCAGCCTCAGGCTGGCGAACATCGGGGTGCGCGCGGGCGCGATCGTGGGGGTCTGGGTCACGCCTGGATCACCTTCTGGAGGATGTCGGTCGCCTCAC
>CAYVWO010000515.1:0-1663 GCA_964455495.1 uncultured Tessaracoccus sp. | reverse complement strand
TGCCGCTGCGACGGTGGGCATGGCGTTCACCAAGGGCCTCGACCGGTACATGAAGATCGAGAACGCCGAGAAGAAGCTGGGCGCGCTCGGTAACTCGGCCCAGGATGTGGCGAAGATCATGGACGGCGCGCTGGCGTCCGTGAAGGGCACGGCGTTCGGCCTCGGTGACGCCGCCGACGTGGCGGCCGCTGCCGTCGCCTCGGGCATCAAGCCGGGTCAGCAGCTCGACCAGACGTTGAAGACGGTCGCCAACACCGCCGCGATCGCGGGCACCGACATGGGGTCGATGGGCGCGATCTTCAACAAGGTCGCCGCCCAAGGGAAGATCCAGGGCGACGAGCTGGCCCAGCTCGGTGAGCGTGGCGTGCCCGCCTTGCAGTGGCTGTCCGATGAACTCGGGGTGACTGCCGGCGAAGTGTCCGAGATGGCCTCGCAGGGCAAGATCGACTTCGAGACGTTCGAGCGGGCGATGCGTAACGGCATGGCCCCGGACGCGGCTGTGCAGATGGGCGACACCCTGTCGGGCACGTGGGACAACCTCGGCGCGTCGCTGGGGCGTCTCGGTGCGACGGTCATGGAGCAGGTCGGCCCGCACATCAAGACGGGCATGAAGATTGCCACCGACGCCGTGGACCAGGCCACCGGCAACGTGGGCGACTTCTTCGACAAGCTGTCCGAACTCGGCTCGGGCGCACCGATGGAACTCGGGCCGGTCGGCGACGCCTTTGGGCGCGTCCAGTCCGCCGTGAGTGACGCATGGAAGGTCGCTGAGCCGATCTTCGCGGACGTGCACGAGTGGATGGTCAACAAGTGGGCCGAGATTCAGCCCGCGATTGAGCGCATCTTCGGGTCGGTGCAGCGCATCATCGGCACGGTCATGGACATCGTCGCCGTGCTCATCCGCGAGACAACCGCCGAGATCAAGGACATCTGGGACCGGTGGGGCGGGACCATCCTCGCGATTGTCGACGGCCTGATGACGGGCGTCATGGGCATCTTCGAGGGTGCCTTCAAGATCGTCGAGGGAATCTTCAAGACCGCCTACTCGCTGCTGACCGGCGACACGCAGGGCGTCAAGGATGGCCTGCTGCTGATCTTCGAGGGCCTCAAGACGGGCGTCACGGGGATCTTCACCGGCCTCGTCAAGGCGCTCGGCGGCATCTGGGATGGCATCCGCACGGTCTTCGCCGGTCCCGTCAACTGGGTGATCGACAACGTCATCAACCCGCTCGCGCGTGCCGTCAACACGGTCGCCGAGGCGTTCGGGGCGTCGTTCCGCGTGCCGCTGTTGCGTGCGACGGTGAGCGGCGGCGGTGGCGGCTCGGGTGGCGGCGCTGGCCGCGCGATGGTCCCGGGCTTGGCGACGGGCGGGAGGGTGCCCGGCTGGTCGCCGAACGCGACCGCCGACAACATCCCGATCTGGGCGACCGCGGGCGAGTACATGATCCGCCAGTCGTCGGTGAAGAAGCTGCAGGGCAAGCACCGTGGCCTGCTCGACTACATGAACGCCACCGGCCACCTTCCTCCAGGCTATGAGCCTCGCGGGTACGCGGGCGGCGGTCGGATCATCCCCAACGCGACGCAGGGCTTCCGCAACTACGACCCCGGATTCCTGAGCGCGATCCAAGCATGGGCGGCCGCGACGGGTCGCACGTGGTCCATG
>CAYVWO010000514.1:0-1663 GCA_964455495.1 uncultured Tessaracoccus sp. | reverse complement strand
TCGATCCTTCGATGTACCACCCGCACCTCACGGTGGCGGAGGAGCTGCAGAAGGCCGCCGATCTCGGCTACCAGTACATCGAGCTGTCCCCGCGGGCCGACTTCCACGAGTGGCACCACTACCCGAAGGTCGACGACGCGGAGATCGCCCGCGTGAAGAAGGCCATGGCCGCCACCGGCGTCAAGATCTGGTCGTTCAACCCCGTGTTCAACTGGGCCTCGCCCGACGAGCAGGAGCGCGAGCACCAGGTGCGCAACTGGAAGCGCCTGCTCGAGATCGCCGAGGAGCTCGAGGTCCCGCTGATCGCCACGGAGTACTCGGGCGACCCGAACCAGCCGGTGCGCAGCGAGGGCCAGTTCTACAAGTCGATGGAGGAGCTGATCCCGCACTTCGAGAAGCGCGGGCTGGAGTGCGTCGTCGAGGCGCACCCCTACGACTTCGTCGAGACCAACGACCGCGCGGTCCAGGTCGTCAGGGGAATCAACAAGCCCTGGCTCAACTACCAGTTCTGCTTCCCGCACATGTTCCACCTGTCGCGGGGCGGGACGGACGTCGTCGGCCTCATGGAGTACGCGGGCGACCGGCTGAGGCACCTGCACGTCGCCGACGTCTTCAACCACCTCGCCAACGTCGGGAACCGGTACATCATCAACCCGCCCGGGGTCGATGCCCGGATCCATCAGCACAACGAGATCGGCAACGGAGAAGTGCCCTGGGGACCCGCCTTCGAGCACCTGCGCTCGATCGGCTACGACGGCACCGCATCGGTGTGCGTCTTCGGCTGGGAGGAGGACGCCGACGCCATCCACATCCGGATGCGGGAGCGGCTGGAAGCCGAACTGGGCTGACCAAAACCGCGATCCAAAGGGTGCCCGTCCGGCCTGCCGGACGGGCACCGCATCATAACAAGTAGAGAACAATTGGGACATTTGTCTTGACAATGTCCCGCAGATCGCCAAGAATCACCCTTGCCGACCGCAACGCCGCCGTGGGGGAGGCCCCACGTCTGGTCGGCGAACACAGAAAGTGAGCAGCAATGAGGCACATCGGAAAGCTCGCCGGGGTAGTACTCGCGTCAGCGCTTGCGCTGAGCGCGTGTGGCACCACCGCCGACGTCACTCCCCCCGCACAGCCCGGCGGTACCAACACCACCGCCGACACCGGCAACAATCCCGCGCCCGCCGAGACGGGCACGTTCGATCCGACGGACGTCGCCAAGCCCAAGGACGGCAAGAAGCTCAAGATCGGCGCCGCCTTCCCCATCCTCGACCAGTTCCTCCAGAACGTGGCCGACGGCATGCAGAAGCGCGCTGACGAGGCGGGCGTCGAGCTCGTCGTCGTTTCGGCGCAGGAGCGCGCCGACCTGCAGCTGAGCCAGGTCGAGAACTTCGTCGCCCAGGGCATGGACGGCGTCATCATCCTCCCGCAGGACACCGAGGCCACCCAGCCCATGACCGACGCGCTCGTCGCCGCGAAGATCCCGCTGGTCTACGTCAACCGTCGCCCCGCGAACCTCGACCCGAGCATCCCCTACGCCGGCTCCGACTCCCTGGTCTCCGGCGTCCTCCAGATGGAGGAGCTGGTCAAGCTCTCCGGCGGTGAGGGCAACGTGGCGATCCTGCAGGGCGACCCGTCGCAGGAGGCCGCGCAGCTCCGCACGCAG
>CAYVWO010000513.1:414-1665 GCA_964455495.1 uncultured Tessaracoccus sp. | reverse complement strand
TGTAGAGCCCCGTGCCGAAGCCCTGCATCTCCGCCTTGTTCGAATCGAATGGGCCCCCGCCGTGCACGGCGTCGCGCAAGCGGTCGTTGAACGCGCCGATGCCTGTGCCGTTGAGCTGGCCCTGTGTGGCCTGGTGGAAGCGGGCGTTGTTGGCGACCTCGCCGAAGTTCCACCCCTCGCCGTACAGGTACATGGCCGCGCCGTCGACCCCGTCGGCCTCGAGCGTCAGCTCGTCGAGCGCGGCGCGTACGGCCTCCATGTTGGCTCGGGAGTGGTGCCCCATGAGGTCGAAGCGGAAGCCGTCGACGTGGTAGTCACGCGCCCAGGTGACCACGGAGTCGACCATCAGCTGCTCGGCCATCTCATGCTCGGTCGCCACGTTCTCACAGCAGGTGGACTTCTCCACCGAGCCCGTGAGGCTCAGGCGGTGGTAGTAGCCCGGCACGACCTTGTCGAGGACCGACTTGTCGCCCTGGCCGGATTGGGTGGTGTGGTTGTACACCTCGTCGAGCACCACCTGCAGCCCCATGTCGTGCAGGCCGCCCACCATCTCGCGGAAAGCGGACGTCCGATCGCCGCCGTTCTGGTTGGCGTCGGAGGCGTACGACCCCTCCGGTGTCGAGTAGTGGAACGGGTCGTAGCCCCAGTTGAAGGCGTCCTGATCCGCGACGGCGGTGACGGCCGCCTGCTGCTCCTCCGAGGCCGGGCCTGCATCCGGGATCACCGGGTGGACCTGATCGTCGCGGTCCTCCTCGATGGTGGCGATGTCGAAGCTGGGCAACAGGTGCACCGTGTTGACACCGGCCTCAGCCAGCTCACTCAGCGCCCGGACGCCGTCAGACTCCTCAAGAGCGAAGGCCTCATAGGTGCCGCGCAACTCGTCTGGGACGGTCTCATCAGAGACGGAGAAGTCACGGATGTGGAGTTCGTAGATGGTGCGGTCGGCGAACTGCTCCACCACAGGCGCCTCAGTTCCCGTCCAGATCTCCGGGGCCCAGGCGGGGTCGTCGAGATCAACGAGCACCGAGTGCGTGGAGTTGAGGGTCAGGCCCACCGAGTACGGGTCGGTGACCACGTTGCTGGTCACCGCATCAAGGGAGGCGACGAACACCTCAACCTCGAACTGATAGGCCCTGTTTGCCCAGTCCTCCTCGCCCGTGACAGCCCAGACGCCGGAGTCGGCGCGCGCCATCTGGACGTGGGTGGGCTCCCCCGTGCCGAACTTGTCGGCGTAGAGCAGCAACTCCACGT
>CAYVWO010000513.1:0-404 GCA_964455495.1 uncultured Tessaracoccus sp. | reverse complement strand
CCTGGCGGTGGGTGCCC
The DNA here is from genome assembly GCA_964455495.1 of uncultured Tessaracoccus sp. Lineage (GTDB taxonomy): Bacteria > Actinomycetota > Actinomycetes > Propionibacteriales > Propionibacteriaceae > Arachnia. Next base: position 387 of record CAYVWO010000513.1, on the reverse strand, counting down.
ACAGCTTCAGCGACGGCACGCCGTCGACGAATGTGACGCCAAGTTGCTCGGCGCGGGCCTCTGCCGCATAGAGATCGTCCAGAACACCGGGGATCTGCAGGCCCGTGAACACCTCGGCGAGTCCGTCGTTGTACTGCACGACCGCTATCTCGCCCATCAGCGCCTCCGCGACGCTAGCGCGCTCGGCGCTCAGTGTCAGCTTCACGAAGTCGCGGAGGTGCGCCCGATTGCGCAGTTCCTCGTCAGTCAGGCCGGCATCGTCCAAGGTGAGGTCACCCACCTTGAGCGCACCCTCACCCTCAACCACGCCGTCGACGAGGCTGAGCCCGCCGTCGGGGGCCGCCCACAGCTCCCAGGAGCGAGAGGCCTGATCGCCCGGCATGAGGC
>CAYVWO010000512.1:0-1667 GCA_964455495.1 uncultured Tessaracoccus sp. | reverse complement strand
ATCGACTATGTGCTGTCCCACGCCAACGAGGTGCTCGACGTGCCCCTGACAAGGGATGACATCATCGGCACCTACGCCGGCCTGCGCCCGCTGCTTCAGCCGAAGGTGCTGGACGAGTCGAAGTCGACGAAGGTCTCCCGCGAGCACACCGTGACCGAGGTCATCCCCGGCATGGTCGCGATCGCCGGCGGCAAGCTCACCACCTACCGGGTGATGGCGGAGGACGCCGTCGACTTCGCCCTGGGCAAGGAGCTGGCCAAGGCCAAGCCGTCGATCACCTTCGACCTCCAGCTCATGGGCGCCGACGGCCTGGACGCCACGCGCAACCAGTCCGGCCGCCTGGCCGCCAGGTACGGGTTCGACGCCGATCGAATGAAGCACCTGTTCTCGCGCTACGGCTCCGAGGTGACCGACCTGCTCGCCGTGATCGACGACGACCCCAGCCTCGGCCAGCCGCTGAAGGCCGCGCCGCAGTTCCTGCGGGCCGAGGTTGCGCGCGCGTGCGCCGTCGAGGGTGCCCTCCACCTGGAGGACATCTTCGTGGCCCGCGTCCGGCTCAACTCCGAGTCGCGGGATCGCGGCGGCGCCGCCGTCGACGAGGTGGCGGAGATCGCCGCCGGGGTCCTCGGCTGGGACGACGCGCGAACGGCGAAGGAGAAGGCGAACTACCGCGCCCGGATCGCGGCGGAGCTGGCGGCCGAGGACCAGTCGACCGACGACGCGGCCTCCGCGGCCCGGATGAAGGCCGAGGACATCGTCGGCTGACGCTCACCCGAGTTGCTGGCCTCGAAGTTGTCGTTGTTGTATTCCCTGAGGAGAGCTATGACAACTCTGGTAGGTTGTCGTTGTTCAATTGCCGAGGTGCTGCTATGACAACTTTTGGTGTGAGTCGCCCTGGACGCGGGCGGCCGTCCCGGGATGTCGTCTATCAGCGGTTCGCCGCGGCAATAGGTGAGTTGGCCAACTACGGCGGGCTCCCGAGACCCATCGAGGCCAAGCAACTCTGGGACGATCTTTGGCATCTGGAGGCTCATCACTCGACGGCCATCGAGGGAAACACACTCGTGCTTCGCGAGGTCGAGCGGTTGCTCGAGGAAGGCAAGGCGGTTGGCTCGAAAGAGCTGAAGGACTATTTGGAGGTCCTTGGTTACGCCGAGGCCTCGCGCTGGGTCTACGAGCAGGCCGTTGAGCCTAGCCAGTGGCAACATGACGGTCTGGTGAGCCTTACGGAGGTGCGTCACATTCACATGCTCGCGCTGGGAAAGGTGTGGGACGTAGCTCCTCATCCCGATGCCTACCCAACTGAGTCTCCTGGAAACTTCCGTGAGCATGACATTCGGCCTTTCCTCGGCGGGATGACTCCGCCGTCCCACCCGTTGGTGCTTTCGGAGATAGTCGGATGGGTAGATCAGGCGAACCAGCTCAAGACGGACATCGAGCTGGGCGCCGGAGTCGGATCCGTTCCAGAACGTCTTGCGGGACTGCATGCGGGGTTCGAGCAGGTACACCCTTTCCTGGATGGCAACGGACGAACCGGACGGTTGCTGCTCAATCTGATACTGATTCGTCTGGGCTGGCCGCCGGCCATCATCCTCAAGGAGCATCGTCGGCGCTACCTGAAGGCTCTCGACCGCGCGGATCACGATGATCTCGCACCGCTGGCGGAG
>CAYVWO010000511.1:0-1673 GCA_964455495.1 uncultured Tessaracoccus sp. | reverse complement strand
GCCTCTACCAGGACTGCGAGGCACCGTCTACGTCCTTCCTATGACTGATCGAGCGGCCAGATTCATGGGGCCTGTGAACAGCATCGTGGCGATGAGCCCGGAGTGGTCGATCATCGACACGATTGCGTCCCCCGAGCGGCAATCCGACGTCGGACTTGAGCTACTCGCCGCGATTGATGACAACACAAGGCGGTTGGCTGCATGACCGAAGAGAACGCGAATCCGGCGGGCCGAATTGAGCGCGCACAACTTGGCACCTTCACTCGGGGACACGTCGAGGACACGGATCGAGCGCGGCTGTCCCGACGGCTGCTGATCGACACGATCCGGCGTTCATCGCTCCTGAGCCTCTGATTCTCGCGCTCATGGCGGAGGCCGGGCTGGAACCCGTGAGCACGGATCGGCCCGGGATCTACGGCTACAGGCATGATGTCGGAATCCACCAGATCGACCGCACCACGATCGATCTGATCGTGCCCGAAGCGTATGCGGGAGCCGGACGACGCGCCGCCCGCATCACGGGACAGAAGAAAGACGCGACCAAGGCACGGGGCATCGAGCTTGCGCTCTACGACAGGTCGCTGATGACACTGCGTCCGCTGCCTGGAGATCCGGACCAGGAATCGATCGAGGTCATGGTGGCTGGCTCGTCGGCTCTGCTTGTCGCCAAGGCGTACAAGGTGCGCGACCGGATCAGGGACTACGACAGCCGCCCGCACCGTCTGCGCGCGAAGGACTCCGTCGACATCGGCCTGCTCATGCTGGCGAGCGATCCTACGAAAGTGGCGGCGACGATGCATCAGATCTGCCTGGAGCATCCCGAGCTCGCTGGCATGGACGCCGTGGCGGCCGAGGTTATCGTGTCGGAATACCTACATGACCAGAGCAAGCTCGTGAGGCACCAGATGCTCGACGGCATCGCCCGGCGAATCGGGCCAAGCGCGACAGACGCCATCGACACCTGGCTCCACAGCTTCCGAGCAGAACGCGACCGTCTCACGGGCGAGAGCTACATCGAACGCGGACGCCAACGCCAGACGCTCGACACCCGGCCCGTGAACGAGATCCTGGGCTACGACGAGAACGGCCTCCCTTCGTGATCGCGGACACCTCGGCGATACCTACAGCTACGCACTCGCGGCCAGCCGCGGAGAAGCGCTCCTCTTCAAGGGTAACGACTTCGCAGCCACCGACATCCCACGCGCCCTGTGACCTGGTCGTCGACATCCCTCGCGGCGGCACCATGTTCCAGGAGCTGGCCGGGCTTAGCTGCACGGCTGGGCACCTCCCAGCCGGCGATCGCGAAGATCGAGAACGCCGAAAGGCCACTGCGCCCCGAGCTGACCGCCCAGGCCTGCGCCGAGTTCGCAGTCCCAGAGGCATTCTTCGCAGTCCCGCCGTCGCTGCTCGACGTCAGCTTCCCGACGTTTCGTAAGCGCTCCGGCGCACGAGCCGCCGACGAACGACGGATCGTGCGGCTCGGCCGCGAAGCCGCACGAGCATTCGAGGCCGCTTCCCTCAGCTCCGGCTACCACGAAGTGAGCCTTCCCGACGACCTCCCGACGATGGACCCGGAAGCCGCCGCCGTGGCGCTGCGCACCGACTCGGGCATCGACGCCGACGCACCCATCCTGAACGTCACCCGCTTCCTCGAGCGGCTCGGCTTCGGCGTG
>CAYVWO010000510.1:0-1673 GCA_964455495.1 uncultured Tessaracoccus sp. | reverse complement strand
GGCGTGCCCGCCCGGCGCCTCGGCGACAGGCTGGTCACCACCGTCTTCGACCTGATGCTCGCGCAGTACGGCGTCGGCCGCGACGGCCTCCCCGGCACCTGGGCCAAGGACTACGACGACGTCGACTCGCCCTACACGCCCGCCTGGCAGGCCGAGATCACCTCGGTGCCCGCCGAGGCCTGCATCCGCACCGCGCGCCAGTTCGCCCAGAACTCGGAGCCCCATGACGGGCTGGTTCAACATGGCAAACGCCATGGACTGGCAGCGCCCGCCGCGCACCATGATCGGCACCGCCTACTGGTACATGCACACCGACCAGTGGCGCACCGACGGCTTCTCCTCCAACCGGGTGAAGTCGCCGCTGTCGATGGGCGTGCTCGACGACATGCACACCGCCGACGCGCTGGCGCAGTCGAACCGCCTGGGCTGGATGCCCTTCTACCCGCAGTTCGACGCCAACCCGCTCGACCTGGCAGACGAGGCCAAGGCCGCCGTCGAGCGCGGCGAGGCCGCGTCCGTCCAGGATTACGTGGCGGCCAAGGTGAAGAGCGGCGAGCTGAAGAGCTCGATGGAGGACATCGACGCGCCGCAGAACTGGCCGCGCACCATGATCCTGTGGCGCTCGAACCTGTTCGGGTCGTCGGCCAAGGGCAACGAGTACTTCCTCAAGCACCTGCTGGGCACGCACAACAACCTGATGCCCAACAACCACGGCGCCGACGAGCGCCCCGTGGACGTGAGATGGCACGACGAGGCGCCCGAGGGCAAGCTCGACCTGCTGATGACGGCCGACTTCCGCATGACCAGCTCGACGCTGCTGTCCGACATCGTGTTCCCCGCCGCCACCTGGTACGAGAAGCACGACCTGTCCAGCACCGACATGCACCCCTACGTGCACTCGTTCTCGCCGGCGATTGACCCGCCGTGGGAGGCGAAGACCGACTACGAGCTGTTCACCGAGCTGGCGCTCAAGCTGTCCCAGATGGCGAAGGGCAGGCTGGAGAAGCGGTCCGATCTGGTCGCCGTCGCCCTGCAGCACGACACACCCGGCCAGATCAAGCAGCCCGGCGGCGTGGTGCGCGACTGGAAGCGCTCCGACATCCCCGCGGTTCCCGGGCAGAACATGCCCGTGCTCGCGGTCGTCGAGCGCGACTACACCGCGATCGCCGACAAGCTCGCCACCGTCGGCCCCCTCGCGGAGAAGCTGGGCTTCACGGTGAAGAACATCACCTACAAGGTGGGACACCAGGTCGAGCGGCTGGGCAAGCTGCACGGCGTGTTCCCCAGCGGCGCGGCCGCGGGCCGTCCCGCGATCAACACCGACGAGCGGCTGGCCGAGGCCATCCTGATGTTCTCGGGCACCACCAACGGCGAGCTCGCGACGCAGGGCTTCCACGACCTGGAGAAGAAGACCGGCCGCAAGCTGGCCGACCTCGCCGAGGGCTCCGAGGAGAAGCTGATCACCTTCGTGCAGACGCAGCAGGCGCCGCAGCCGGTGATCACCTCGCCCGAGTGGTCCGGCTCCGAGACCGGCGGCCGGCGCTACGCCGCGTTCACCATCAACACCGAGCGGCTGAAGCCCTGGCACACCCTCTCGGGCCGGATGCACTTCTTCCTCGACCACGACTGGATGATCGACGCGGGCGAGCAGCTCCCGACGTTCCGGCCTCCGC
>CAYVWO010000509.1:0-1678 GCA_964455495.1 uncultured Tessaracoccus sp. | reverse complement strand
AGGTCGGCGTCACCAGCGGCGGGTTCACCCAACTGGTCGGGCCGCTCGCGGCCAGCCTCGGCCTCGACTTCTTCAACGCCAACGAGCTGGAGACCGAGACCGTCGACGGCGTCGAGCGCCTGACCGGGCGCGTGATCGGCACCGTCGTCGACCGCGACCAGAAGGCCCGCGACCTGATCCGCTTCGCCGACGCCCATGGCGTCGACCCGGCCCTCACCGTCGCGGTGGGCGACGGCGCCAACGACCTCTCCATGTTCGCCGCCGCCGGGCTCTCTGTCGCCTACCGCGCCAAGCCGGTGACCGCCGCCGCGGCGGGTGTCGCCGTCGGCTTCCCCCGGCTCGACGCCGTCGCCGCCTTCGCGGGGTTCTGACCGCTGCCTGCCCCCAACTCCGACGGATTGTCGGGGCCGCGCATTTCGCACGTCACAGAGCCGGTAGGGTGAGCGAAGCACTGCCGCAGGCAATTTTCTCAAGGAGGACAGATGTCAGGTCGCATCCGCAACGAGGCTATGCGAAGCAAGGTGATGTCGGCCCACGACGCCGCCGCCCTGGTCCAGAACGGATGGAACATAGGCTTCTCCGGATTCACCGGAGCGGGCTACCCCAAGGAGTTCCCGGAGGCCCTCGCAGCCGTCATCGACGCCCATCACAACAAGGGCGAGGAGTTCCGCATCGGCGTCTGGACCGGCGCCTCGACGGCCCCCGAGCTCGACGGCGCGCTCGCCCGCACCGGCGGCATCTCTTACCGCGCCCCGTACCAGTCCGATCCGGACATGCGCACGGCCATCAACAACGGCACGTCGTACTACCAGGACATCCACCTGTCGCACATGGGGCCGCAGGTCTCGCAGGGATTCCTCGGCAAGCTGCACGTGGCGGTCGTCGAGGTCACCGCCATCACCGAGGAGGGCTGGCTCATCCCGTCCTCGTCGGTGGGCATGAACCGCACCTACCTGGAGAACGCCGACCAGATCATCCTCGAGGTGAACAGCTGGCAGTCCGAGGGCCTGTTCGGCATGCACGACATCTACTCCCCGATCGGCGCGCTTCCGCCGAACCGCGTCCCGCTTCCCATCCAGAACGCGGGCGACCGGATCGGCGACACGGTCTTCAAGATCGACCCGGAGAAGGTCATCGGCGTCATCGAGACCAACAGCCCGGACCGCAACACGCCGTTCAAGCTGCTCGACGACGACTCCCGCGCCATCGCCGGCTACTTCATCGACTTCCTCGGCTCCGAGGTCAAGGCGGGGCGCCTTCCCGAGAACCTGCTGCCGCTGCAGTCGGGCGTGGGCAACATCGCCAACGCGGTCCTTCAGGGCCTGCTCGAGAGCCCGTTCGAGAACATCACCTCCTACACCGAGGTGATCCAGGACGGCATGGTCGACCTGCTCGACTCGGGCAAGCTCACGGTCGCCTCGGCCACCGCGTTCTCGCTGTCGCCGAAGGCCGCGGAGCGGATGAACGACAACGCCGCCGACTACGCGCAGAAGATCATCCTCCGCCCGCAGGACGTGTCGAACCACCCCGAGGCCATCCGCCGCATGGGCGTCATCGCCTGCAACGGCATGATCGAGGCCGACATCTACGGCAACGTGAACTCGACCCACGTGATGGGCTCGCGGATGCAGAACGGCATCGGAGGCTCGGGCGACTTCACCCGCAACGGCTGGATCTC
>CAYVWO010000508.1:0-1681 GCA_964455495.1 uncultured Tessaracoccus sp. | reverse complement strand
TGCCCGGCTCCCTCGGCGCCGTCCTCGACGCCCTCGAGGCCGACCACGAGTTCCTGCTCGCAGGCGACGTGTTCACCCCCGACCTGATCGAGACGTGGATCGAGTTGAAGCGCGCAGAGATCCAGGCGATCGCGATGCGCCCGCACCCGCACGAGTTCGAGCTCTACTACGCGCTCTGACCCGCTGACCGCACTGGGGCCTCCGCCGTTCGGTGGAGGCCCCAGTGCCTTTCCCGCCGGTTAGCGGAAAAGTGCGACCAGATCCGGATTTTGCCGAAATGGGACCTTTGCAAGGCATCTCGCGGGAGTTATCCGTCAACGGCCCCGCTCAACCCTCTAGAATCCGGGCATGACGGCGCTGTTGATCATCGGTGGGCTCGTGGCCCTCGTGGTGGGCGCCGAGCTTCTCGTCCGCGGCGCGGCAGCACTCGCGCTCCGGCTGGGGATTCCGCCCATCGTCGTCGGCCTCACCGTCGTCTCGATCGGAACCAGCCTCCCCGAGCTCGCCGTCGGCATCGACGCCGCCCGGCTCGGGGCAGGGCCCCTCGCCGTCGGCAATATCGCCGGCACGAACGTCGTCAACATCCTCCTGATCCTCGGCCTCAGCGCCGCCATCGCGCCCATCGCGATCGCGCGCAACACCATCCGCTTCGAGCTGCCGATGATGGTGGCCGCCTCCGCGCTCCTGATGGTGCTGGCCCTCGACGGCGAGATCTCCCACATCGACGGGGCGATCCTCCTGGCGCTCGCCGTCGTGTTCTCGATCCAGGTCGTGAGGCTCGGTCGGCGGGCCGACACGGCGGGCGCCGACGTCGAGGTCGACCTCCCGCCGCCCGGCAACCCGTGGATCGACGGCGCGCTGCTGGTCGTCGGCATGGCCATCGTGATCCTCGGCGCCGACTGGCTGGTCCACGGCGCCGTCGACGCCGCCCGCGCGCTTGGCGTCTCCGAGGCCATCATCGGCCTGACCATCGTGGCCATCGGCACGTCGATGCCGGAGCTGGTCACGACGCTGGTCAGCACGTTCCGCGGCCAGCGCGACGTCGCCATCGGCAACCTGATCGGCTCCAGCGCCTACAACCTGGCCTTCATCCTGGGCGCGACGTCACTCGTCGCGCCACTGGAGGTGACGCCGGAACTGATCCGGATCGACCTCCCGGTGATGGTCGCCGTCTCGCTGGTCTGCATCCCGGTGTTCCTGACCGGGCGCCGGGTCAGCCGCGGCGAGGGCATCGCGTTCATCGCTGCCTACGCCGTCTACCTCGGCGCGCTCCTGCTCCTGCGCACCTAATAGGGTGGGGACATGATCCGAGGCATTGTGGTGCGCGAGGGCGCGGTGGCGCTGGAAGAGTTCGATGAGGAGTTCCTGGGCGACGGCGATGTGCTCGTCGACGTGGCCTACTCGGACCTCAACTACAAGGACGCGCTCGCGGTCACCGGGCGCCCGGGGGTCGTGCGCACCACGCCGCTGGTCGCGGGGATCGACGTCGTCGGCACCGTCGCCGAGTCCAGCGATCCGCGCTGGAGGCCCGGCGACTGGATCGTCCTCAACGGCGCGGGGCTGTCCGAGACCCGCAACGGCGGGTACGCGACGCGCGCCAGGATCGACGGCGAGCTCGCCGTCGGGCTTCCCGACGGGCTGACCGCTCAGCAAGCGGCCGCGCTCGGCACCGCCGGGTACA
>CAYVWO010000507.1:0-1688 GCA_964455495.1 uncultured Tessaracoccus sp. | reverse complement strand
GTCGCAGACGGTAGAGATGACGGGGATATCGCACACGCCCATCACGAGCCTCCTAGTGGTTCGGAGTAGATGGGCGGGTCAGACGGCTTGGCCGACGCCCCAGAAGAAGTTGATGAGGGTCACGCTCGCGCTACATACTGCGGCGGCACCGCACGAGATCAACACGCCGATCTTGCCCCGACCGGCCAGATGCGGATTGCTGGAGTTCGAGCCGTAGGCCCAGATGATCGCGCTGACGATCAGCGCCAGAACACTGAGAATCAGGCCCACGGTCATGACTGCGCCGACGATGATGCGCAGCTGCTCGATGCCCGGCAAGCCGCTGGAGTTAGGGTCGATGTCGATCACGGCAGTTCTCCTTTTCGAGAGGACGGATGGTTCTGCCGTCAGGTGCTCGCCGCTGCCACGCACACGAAAAAGCGCCCACCCCCGGAGGGGCGGGCGCTCAGAAGCCAGGGCGGGTCAGAGTTGCTGGCCGACGCCGAGCAGCCAGTTCATCCAGGCGACACCGGCACCGGCGAGGATTGCGCCGCCGAGGGAGACCAGCACTCCGACGCGGCCTTTGGCGGCGGCGGAATAGTTGCCGGTGCTCGATGAGACCGCCCAGATGATCGCCGAGACGATCAGCATCAGCACCGCGATCACGAGCGCGAACATCAGCAGCGCCCCGACGACCTCCCGTAGGTCGCCGATACCAGCCAGTCCCTCGAAGTCGGGAAACACGTCCATGACCGGCCGCCTATCTCACCGTGACGTGCAGGTGGTCGTAGTGCCCACCCGTCACGTTGTCGGGGTCGTGCATCCCGCCGCCGTTGTACGGACGCCAGCCCTCCGCATCGCGCGAGAGCGACCAGATCTTGCCCTGCCAGATCAGGTACTCGACGCCGAGCGCTTCGGCGTGGGTCTGCATCCACTCGGTGACCTGCCAGCCGTAGTCGAGTTGCTCGGCGGTCGGGTACTGGCCGATCGCGTTGCCGAACGTCAGATCGCACGCCCTGCCCAGGGGATGCTCCGATTGCGTACCGGGACGGGGTGAGTAGCAACCCCACCCGATGTCGGGAAACTGTGCGAGGGTCTGCTCATACAGGTGCAGCATCCGGGCGGTGATCTGCCCGTTCGAGGTTGGATCGTCGACCAGCCGGTTCGGAGCGTCGCCGTCGAACGGCGCCGGGTCACCGGCGGTTCCATTGGTGCCCGCGCAGCCGTTGGGAGGCCCGACCTCGGCTTCGGGGAGATCTGCGGCGTTGTGCTGGTTCAGCCACGCGGCCGGGTCGATCTGTTCGCCGTTGGTGCCGCCGGGTCGAACCTCGAAATGCAGATGCGCTCCGGTGCTACGTCCACTCGACCCGACATCGCCGATGTGCTGGCCAGCGCGCACGCGGTCTCCGACCGAGACGCGGATGCCGTGCTGCCACATATGCGCGTAGGCGGTGGCGACGCTCTGCCCGTTGATGGTGTGCTCAATGATGATGAGACCGCCGTAACCGCCCGAGAACTCAGCCACGGTCACCGTGCCGTCAGCGGCGGCCAGGATGGGGGTGCCGTCAACTGCGCCGAGGTCGAGGCCGGAGTGATAGGAGGTCTCACCGGTGAAGGGGTCGCTGCGATGCCCGAACTCGCTGGTGACGACCCAGGCGCCCTCGGGCAGCGGGAACACGACCCGCGAGGACTCCGTGACCTGCCCGGCC
>CAYVWO010000506.1:0-1692 GCA_964455495.1 uncultured Tessaracoccus sp. | reverse complement strand
CCACGAGGCGATCACCGACGCCGGGCAAGTGGAGGCGTGGTGGCGGCAGCGGCCTCGCGCGAACCTTGCCATCCCAACCGGCGCAGCCTCGGGTGTGGTCGTCGTCGACGTTGACGTACACAAGGTCGACGGGTACGCCGCGTTCGGACGCGCCGCACGCTCCGGGCTGCTGCCGGAGCCGTTGGCGGTCGTGACCACGCCCACTGGCGGCAGGCATCTGTACTACCCTGCGGACGCTGGGCGCGAGCAGCGGTCATGGCAAGTGGGCCGGGCGGGTATCGACTTTCGGGGTGACGGCGGCTACATCATCGTGCCTCCCTCGCAGCGCGCGATCGACGGTCACCCGACTTCATACCGAGTCGAGGCCGTTGCCGGAGGGCTGGTGGTGCCGCTGGCGGCGCAGCGGCTGCGCGACTTCCTCGACCCGCGCCCGAAGTACGTGCCCGCGCCGGAACCACCGGGCGGCTGGCCGCTGGACGTTGCCCGGCTCGCCTTGCAGGTGGCTCGCAGACCCGAGGGCGAACGCAACCTGGGGTTGTTCAAGGCCGCGTGTCGCATGGCCGAGCACGGCCACTCGCCCCGCGAAGCGCTCGACGCGCTCGGCCCGGCAGCGGGCCAGTCCGGGCTGGGCGAGCACGAGATCACCCGAACAGTCGGCTCGGCGTATCGCCACGTCAGCACCTACGGGCCGCGCCGTCGCGCCCCGGTACGCCAGACGGATTCCGGGTTCGCCCACAATGAGCCGCCGGTCTCGGTGAGTGGTCGGGGGCTGTGATGAGCGTGCAACGAGCGGCATGGGGTTGGGCGGTCGTGACCGCTGCGACCGGCACTGTGCTGATCGGTATCGGCGCGTTCTGGCTCTCGTTCATGGCTCTGGCCGACCTCGCGGCCCGGTCGGGTATCGCACCCGGGCAGGCGTGGATCTGGCCTTTGCTCGTGGACGGCTTGATCGTGGTCTCCACCATCGCGGTTGTCGCGCTCGATGGTCGCCGAGGTGCCTGGTATCCGTGGGCGCTGCTGATCTGCGGGGCACTCGTGTCGGTGGCTGCGAACGCGCTGCACGCGATCGTCGCTGCCGATGCCAGCGTGCCCGCCATGCTCGCCGCGACGGTCGCTGCCGTTCCGCCGCTGGTGCTGCTCGCCAGCACGCACCTCACCGTCGTCCTCACGCGCTCGACCGCCGCGCCGCTGAGCACGCCGCAGGCACCGTCCGAGCTACCCGCTGCGACCGAACCCTTGGCTGCGATCGAGTCCGAAGCAGCGCCGGACGCCGAGCCGGTGCTGGGGAGGCGTGACCGTGCCGCTCGGCTGCGCGAGGCCGGCTGGTCGAACAAGTCCATCGCCGATGAGCTCGGCGTGCACGCCTCGACGGTGGGCCGTTGGTTTACCCCGCCGGTCGAGGAACCGGAAATCACAACAGAGATGGAGACAACATCATGAACATTGACCCGCGAGAGCAGGCACGAGGATACGACGACTGGCGCGTCGAGGATGTGCCCGAACCGGGGATGCCAGAAGACCGCAGCGAGGTTCGGCAGGTGCCCGAGGCGGTTGCCGCCGCCGACGTGACCAAGCGCAAGGACACCACGGTCGAGACCGCCGCGACTGACGAGATGACCGATGCAGCTGAGGCAGCAGAGGTCGAGCAGAAGCTCGAGGAACACCGGGCGCGCGGTATCGAGTGGGTGCGGC
>CAYVWO010000505.1:1322-1693 GCA_964455495.1 uncultured Tessaracoccus sp. | reverse complement strand
TCGACGTTCCTGCGCTGCCTCAACCTGCTCGAGGACGTGACCTCCGGGAGTGTGAAGGTCGAGGGCATCGACCTGACGGACCGCGGCACCGACATCAACCAGGTGCGGCAGAAGATCGGCATGGTCTTCCAGCACTTCAACCTCTTCCCGCACAAGACGGTGGCCGAGAACATCATGCTGGCTCCCGTGCTGCTGAAGAAGATGACCCCGGCCCAGGGGCGCGAGCGCGTGGCGGACCTGCTGGGCCAGGTGAAGCTCTCCGACAAGGTCGACGCTCGCCCGGCGCAGCTCTCGGGCGGCCAGAAGCAGCGCGTCGCGATCGCGCGGGCGCTCGCCATGCGGCCCGACGTGATGCTCTTCGACGAGACCCC
>CAYVWO010000505.1:0-1312 GCA_964455495.1 uncultured Tessaracoccus sp. | reverse complement strand
GTCATGAAGACCCTCGCCTCCGAGGGGATGACGATGGTGGTGGTGACCCACGAGATGGGCTTCGCCCGCGAGGTGAGCGACCGGCTGATCTTCATGGCCGACGGCGTGATCATCGAGGAGGGCGACCCGCGCGCAATCCTCTCCAACCCGCAGGAGGAGCGGACCAAGGACTTCCTGTCCAAGGTCCTCTGACCGACGCGAACGGGCTCCGACCGGCATGGCCTTTGCCGGTTGGAGCCCGTTGGTGGTTCCGCGGATAGCGGTTCCTCGGGTCAGTCGAGGAGGGTGCGGTCCGACAGGCTCGCGCCCTTGATCTTCGAGAACTCCTCGAGCAAGGCCTCGGCGGTGATGGTGCGCTTCGCGGCCTCGTCGACCTCGAGGACCACGCGGCCCTCGTGCATCATGATCAGCCGGTTGCCCAGCTCGATGGCCTGGTGCATGTTGTGCGTGACCATCAACGCGGTGAGGCCGTGCCCGCCGACGAGCTCGCCGGTGAGGCGCGTGATCAGCTCCGCGCGCGACGGGTCGAGCGCGGCGGTGTGCTCGTCGAGCAGCAGGATCGACGGCTTCTCGTAGGCCGCCATCAGCAGGCTCAGCGCCTGGCGCTGGCCGCCGGACAGCATGCCGACGCGCATCTGGAGGCGGTTCTCCAGCCCGAGGTCGAGCTGCGTCAACGCCTGCCGGTACTCCTCGCGCTTTTCCTTCGTGACCGCGAGGCCGAGGCCGCGGCGCTTGCCTCGGGAGAACGCCACGGCGAGGTTCTCCTCGATCGTCAGGTGCGGCGAGGTGCCCGCCATCGGGTCCTGGAACACCCGGGCCACCCAGCGGGCGCGCGCGTGCTCCGGCGTGCGGGTGACGTCCTTGCCGTCGATGAGGATGCGGCCGCCGTCGGGCGTGTAGCGCCCGGCGATGACGTTCAGCATCGTCGCCTTGCCCGCGCCGTTGGAGCCGATGACAGTGACGAAGTCGCCCTCGTTCAGGCTCAGCGACAGCGCGTCGAGCGCGGTGCGTTCGTTGACGGTCCCGGGGAAGAACCGCTTCGTGATCCCGTCCAGCTGCAGCATCAGTTGCCTCCCGCCGCGAGGGCCTTCTGGGCGCGGCGCTTGACGCGCAGCTGCTTGAGCGGGCCGAAGTTCGGCAGCACGAGCGCGAGCACCACGAGCACCGCCGAGATGAGCTTCATGTCGTTGGGGTCGAGGCCTGCGCTGAGGGCGGCCTGGATGATCGAGCGGTAGATGACCGAGCCGAGCGCGGCGGCCAGGATGGCCTGCCACACGGCGGTCATGCCGAAGATGGCCTGGCCGACGATCAC
>CAYVWO010000504.1:0-1693 GCA_964455495.1 uncultured Tessaracoccus sp. | reverse complement strand
GGCCCCGGTGTCGCCCATGAACATCTTCGCCGGATGCCAGTTGTGGAGGAGGAAGCCGAGCGCGACGCCGCACGTCGCGACGGTCACGAGGCTCGCCGTCGTGGACCGGACCAGCTCCTGCTCGTAGGCCAGCACGTAGGTGTAGATGAAGAAGGCCCCGGACCCGATCGCCACCACTCCGGCGGCCAGCCCGTCGAGCCCGTCGACCATGTTGACCGCGTTGACGCAGAGCGCGATCACCAAGACGGTGATCATGATGCTGCTCGCCGGGTCGAGCCCCACGATGCGGTCGGGCAGGGGTATCCAGTAGAGCCGCACTCCCCCCGCGACGGCGACGCCCGCCGCGGTGAGCTGGCCGAAGAACTTCACCCACGGCGGCAGGTCGTACTTGTCGTCCAGGACGCCGACCACGCAGATGACGAGGCCCGCCCACAGCACGGCGGACGCATCGTGCGCGACGATGGCGTAGCGGCCGAGGAACGGCATCTGGAGCGCGAGTTGGAAGGCAACGGCGAGGCCGCCCAGCATCGCGACGCCGCCGAGATAAGGGATCGGGAACGTGTGCACGTCGCGGCTGCGGACCGGCGCGAGCATCCCCGTCCGCACGGCGACGCTGCGGCAGAGTCCTGCCAACAGATGGGTCGCGCCCGCCGCGACGAGCAGGACGAGGAGGTATTCGCGCATTACGGGGCGGGCTGCTCGTCAGAGGAGTCGATCAGCTCGGTCGGCTCCTCGTCGGCCGCTTCGATCATCGGCGGCTCGGGCTCCGGCTCGACCTTCGCGGCGACGGTGGGCGCGTGCGCGCGGAGCTGTTCGAGCGTGAGGGCGCCATCCCGGAGGACGACGCCCTCTGGGGTGCTGGCGAAGTCGACGATGGTCGAGGCGACGCCGCCCCGCGCGCTGCCGCCGTCGAGGTACACGGAGACGCGGTCGCCGAGCTGGGCGACGGCCTCGGCGGCGGTGGTCGCGGGCGGCTGTCCGGAGACGTTCGCGGAGCTCACGGCCAGCGGTCCGGTGCGCCGCAGCAGCGCGCGGGCGCCGTCGTGGTCCGGCACGCGGACGGCGACGGTGCCGCGAGTCTCCCCCAGCTCCATCCCAGACTTGGACTGCGCCTTGAGGATCAGTGTGAGGGCGCCGGGCCAGAACGCCTGCGCGAGCGCCTTGGCGGCGTCGGGAACGTCGTCGCCGACGGCGCGCAGCATGGACGGCTCGGCGATCAGGACCGGCGGCGGCATGTCGCGGCCGCGCTCCTTTGCATCCAGCAGGCGCTGGACAGCGGCGCGGTCGAAGGCGTTGGCGCCGATCCCGTAGACCGTGTCGGTGGGAAGGACGACGCACTCGCCGTTCGCGACGGCGGCGACGGCCTCGGCGAGGCCCGCCTCCGGGTCTGTGTCCAGCGCGAAGACGCGAGCGGTATCAGTCACTCGCCACATTGTAGTTGCTTCGCCGCGGTCGGGGCCCAAACCCCATCTCCTTCCCGCGCGCACTCAGGCCCTGCCCCAGGTGGACCCGGGGCCGGACGGAGCCGTGTTGCGCGTCCGATGCTAGCCACATAGCTCGGCGAGCGACCTCGATACCGGCTCCGGGGCGTGGAGCCGGTCTCGAGGGAAGTATCAGACCCCCGTGCCAGGAAGCCCCGGCTTGCGCGTCGGCGGCTTGGACGGCGTCACCGTGGACGACTCGGACGGCGTCG
>CAYVWO010000503.1:1305-1696 GCA_964455495.1 uncultured Tessaracoccus sp. | reverse complement strand
CCATGTTGCCGGTGCCCTTGAACTCCTCGAAGATGACCTCGTCCATCTTGGAGCCGGTCTCGATGAGCGCCGTCGCGAGGATGGTGAGCGAGCCGCCGTCCTCGATGTTGCGAGCCGCGCCGAAGAACTTCTTCGGCGGGTACAGCGCCGCGGAGTCGACGCCGCCGGACAGGATGCGGCCGGACGCCGGGGCCGCGAGGTTGTACGCGCGGCCGAGGCGGGTGATGCCGTCGAGAAGCACGACGACGTCGTGGCCGAGCTCGACGAGGCGCTTTGCGCGCTCGATGGCCAGCTCCGAGATCGTCGTGTGGTCCTCCGCCGGGCGGTCGAACGTGGATGCGATGACCTCGCCGGAGACCGTGCGCTGGAAGTCCGTGACCTCCTCGGGGCG
>CAYVWO010000503.1:0-1295 GCA_964455495.1 uncultured Tessaracoccus sp. | reverse complement strand
GCGCTCGTCGACAAGCACGACCATGAGGTGGACCTCGGGGTGGTTAGCCGCGATCGCGTTCGAGATCGCCTGCATGACCATCGTCTTGCCCGCCTTGGGCGGAGACACGATGAGGCCGCGCTGGCCCTTGCCGATCGGCGCTACGAGGTCGATGATGCGGCCCGTGATCTGGTTCTGCACCGTCTCGATGCGCAGCCGTTCCTGCGGGTACAGCGGGGTCAGCTTCGCGAACTCCGGGCGGCCCTTCGCCTTCTCCGGGTCGTCACCGTTGACCGTGTCGAGGCGCACGAGCGGGTTGAACTTCTCCTTGCGCTCGCCCTCGCGCTGGGTCCGGATCGCGCCGGTGATCACGTCGCCGCGGCGCAGGCCGTAGCGGCGCACCGTCGACATCGCCACGTAGGCGTCGGACGGCCCGGGGAGATAGCCGGTGGTGCGGACGAAGGCGTAGTTGTCGAGGATGTCGACGATGCCCGAGATGCCGGCAAGGACGTCGTCCTCGGAGACGGTCGGCTCGGCCTCCATGCGCTCAAGGCCCTGGGTGCCTCGACCGGTGCGGCGGTTGGTGTTGCGGTCCCGGTTGCGGCGGCGTCGGCCGCCGCGATCGGCGTCGTCGTAGCTCATGGGCTCCGACTGATGCTGGACGGGCCTGGTGGGGGGCACGACGCCCTGGGTGCCCATCGCTGCGTCGAGCAGCTCGCCGACCTCGCTGGCGACCTCCGGCTGGGTGCCTCCGCGCTCGCGCTCGCGGTCGCGACCGCGGCGCCGACGGTTACGCGACTGCCCCTCGCTCTGGCCCTCCTGGGCGGGGCGCTCCGCCGCGGCCGCGCCGTCGGCGGGCTCGGCGCTCTGGCGGTCGGCCTTGGGCTCAACGGGGGCCTCGGCCTTGGCCTGGCGCTCCCGCTTGACGCTCTCCTCGGCCTTGGGCTTGTCCGCGACGAGGGCCTCCTGCGCGGTGTCGCCCGCGGGGCGCTGGGCCCGGCGGCGCGGGCGGTCGGCCGCGGGCGCCGAGCCCTGGCTGCCGGCCGATTGGATCGCCGTCACGAGGTCGCCCTTGCGCATCGCGGAGGTGCCCTTGATGCCGAGGGACCCGGCAAGGGACTTCAACTCGACCAACTTCATGCTGGCGAGGTTTGGGGATTCGCTCAACGAATGTCCTTCCATGGTGCCGACCTGCGCAGGTAGGTATGCGGCGCAAACCGTCGGCGGGTGAAGATGAGGTGATTTCCGAGCTGCGTCCGCCCTCCGGGGCAACGGCCTCCAGCAGCAGGAGAACGAGCGGACGCGGGATTCCCTGC
>CAYVWO010000502.1:1243-1703 GCA_964455495.1 uncultured Tessaracoccus sp. | reverse complement strand
CGCGCAGGTCACCAACCCGCCTCTGGACGCCATCCGCGAGGAGCTCGTGACGAGTCTCACCACGCAGATCGGCCCGGAGCGCAACCTGCTGGAGCCTGTGCCCGAGGCGGCCCGCGTCATCACCATGAGCCGCCCCATCCTCGACTCGGAGCAGCTCGCCAAGATCGTGCGGTTGAACCGCGACGGCTCGCTTCCCGGGTACGCGACGCACGTCGTCAAGGGCCTCTACAAGGTGGCAGGCGGCGGGCGGGCCCTCGCGGCGAAGCTGGATGAGCTGTGCCAGGAGGTCTCCGCCGCGATCCGTGGGGGAGCGCGCGCCATCGTCCTCTCGGACCGCCACTCGACCGCCGAGCTGGCGCCGATCCCCTCGCTGCTGCTGACGGCGGCGGTCCACCACCACCTCGTCCGCGAGAAGACCCGCACGCAGGTCGGGCTCGTCGTCGAGGCGGGCGACGTCCGC
>CAYVWO010000502.1:0-1233 GCA_964455495.1 uncultured Tessaracoccus sp. | reverse complement strand
GAGGTGCACCACGTCGCGCTGCTGCTCGGCTACGGCGCGGCCGCGGTCAACCCGTACCTGGTCTTCGAGTCCGCGGAGGACCTCGCCCGGCGCGAGATGTACGTCGAGGTGACGCCGGAGAAGGCCATCTACAACGTCGCCAAGGCGCTCAGCAAGGGCGTGCTCAAGGTGATGAGCAAGATGGGCGTCTCGACCGTCGCCTCGTACAGCGGCGCGCAGATCTTCGAGTGCATCGGCCTCAGCCAGGAGGTCGTCGACCGCTACTTCACCGGCACCTCGAGCCGGCTTGGCGGCCTGACCCTCGACCAGCTGGCAGACGAGATCAAGTTCCGCCACCTCCAGGCCTACCCGGCGAGCGGCATCCCGCTCGCGCACCGCGACCTGCTCGTCGGCGGCGAGTACCAGTGGCGCCGCGAGGGCGAGCCGCACCTGTTCGACCCGGAGACGGTGTTCCGGCTCCAGCACTCGACGCAGGCCGGCGACTACGCCGCGTTCAAGAAGTACACGGCGCTGGTCAACGACAACTCGTCGCGGATCATGACGCTGCGCTCGCTGATGCGCTTCGACGAGCGCGAACCGATCAGCATCGACGAGGTGGAGCCCGCCAGCGAGATCGTCAAGCGGTTCTCCACCGGCGCGATGAGCTACGGCTCCATCTCGATGGAGGCCCACCAGACCCTGGCGGTGGCCATGAACCGGATCGGCGGCAAGTCGAACACCGGCGAGGGCGGCGAGGACCCCGAGCGCCTGCACGACCCCGCGCGCCGCTCGGCGATCAAGCAGGTCGCCTCCGGCCGGTTCGGCGTCACCTCGGAGTACCTGACCTACGCCACCGACCTGCAGATCAAGATGGCCCAGGGCGCCAAGCCCGGCGAGGGCGGCCAGCTGCCCGGCCCGAAGGTCTACCCGTGGGTGGCCAAGACGCGGCACTCGACGCCCGGCGTCGGCCTGATCTCGCCGCCGCCGCACCACGACATCTACTCGATCGAGGACCTGAAGCAGCTCATCCACGACCTGAAGTGCGCCAATACGTCAGCGCGGGTGCACGTGAAGCTGGTCTCGGAGATCGGCGTCGGCACCGTCGCGGCGGGCGTCAGCAAGGCGAAGGCCGACGTCGTGCTGATCTCCGGCCACGACGGCGGCACCGGCGCGGCGCCGCTGACCTCGCTCAAGCACGCGGGCGCGCCGTGGGAGCTCGGCCTGGCCGAGACCCAGCAGACGCTGCTGCTGAAC
>CAYVWO010000501.1:0-1720 GCA_964455495.1 uncultured Tessaracoccus sp. | reverse complement strand
ATGACGACGAAGTTCAACGGCGCCTCGTACATCCAGCAGCGCGCCGCGGAGGCCCGGGCGCGAAAACACCCAGCGGAACCCGTCGGCCAGCTCGCCGAGGAAGCGGCGCTCGGGGGGCGCGACCGGGGGCTCGCCCGCGGTTTCCGGCGGCCGCACCCACCTGGGCAGGAGCGCCGCCGACCCCGCCGCGACCAGCTGGCACGCCACGAGCGCGAGCCCGAGAACGGGTGCGCCGAAGCCCAGTAGGACGCCGCCGAGCGGCGACCCCGCGAGCGCGATCACGGCGTCGCGGCCCTGGTTGGACGCCTGTGCCCTACCCAAGGCGTCCGCCGGGACGATGTCCTTCAGCGCCGCCTGCGTGGCCCCGCCGAACAGCCCGTTCCGGGCGGCCATCGCGACGTTGAGCGCAAGCAGGGCTGTGAACGTGAGCGACCCCGTCGCCGCCCAGGTGAACAGCAGCGCGATCACGAGGCCGACGGCCGCGCCCGCCAGCATCATGCGGACGCGGTTGTGGCGGTCGGCGAGAACGCCGCCGACCAGGGAGGCGACGACGCGCGTCCCCACCCCCGCGGCGCCGATGACGCCGGCCTTGACCGGGTCGTCGGTGACCATCAGCGCGAGCAGCGGGACGGCGAAGCCCGCCAGCGCGGACGACAGCTCGAAGGACGTGTCGCTGACCAGCCACGTGGGATACCCGCCCGCCCACAGGCGGGAGGGCGCGGTCGGCCGCGCGTCGGTGGGCTCGATGTATGTGCTCATGGACTCACGATAGATCCGCAACTTCTTTTGCGCAATCTTTTTTGCGCGACTTTTCTCGCGGGTTTCACTAGGATCGCGTCATGACGGACACCGGCAGCGGCCTGCGCCACGCGCCCAGCATGTCGACCGAGGTGCTCAAGGCGCTGGCCAATCCCCTGAGGAGGCAGGTGTGGAACGAGGTCACGCGGTCGCGCTACGCCCGCGCCGCCGACCTCGCCAAGCGGCTCGATCAGCCGGCCAACACGCTGAGCTTCCACCTGCGCGTGCTCGCCCAGGCCGGCCTGATCGAGGAGGCACCGGAGAGGGCGCGCGACAAGCGCGACCGGGTGTGGAAGCCGACGTCGGGCGCGATGTCGCTCGGATCGCCGGAGGACCCGGTCGCCGACCAGGTCTTGGGCGCCGCGGTCATGGCGGGCTTCGTCGACGACGCCCGGTCGCTGCTGACCCGGGTCGCCAACTGGGCCGGCTCCTACGTCACGGGCGAGGACGCGACAGAACGCGGCGTCTACACGACGGCGACCCTGCGGCTGTCGAGGGAGCGCTTCATCGCGCTCATCGACCAGCTCGACCAGGTGGTCACGAGCTTCCGCGACGACCCCGAGGACGACGAGACCCTCACCTGGGAACTGTCGATGATCGGCGCCAGCGAAGAAATCTGACGCCCCGCCCAGTGACATCGTGGCTGCAAACGTTCACTTCACCCCGAGATGGGGATCATCGTGAACGTCAGAGTCAACTATGTGACTTTGACGTACACGCTAGTCCAAGCACCACCACAGATCGAACGTTTGCAGCCACATTGCCGCAACGCGAGCGAGACAGGATCGCGTCGGCTTGACGAATCCAGACACCCGTTTGTCAGACCCCTCCGGCATAGTGCGAATCAGTCGAACCGACAGAGGAGCGCGAAGTGACCGATCCAGACCCCCTTTCCACCAGGGAAACTGTCGACTACAATCGA
>CAYVWO010000500.1:0-1725 GCA_964455495.1 uncultured Tessaracoccus sp. | reverse complement strand
CTTGGCGTGTACCTGGACGAAGCTCAAGGTCGTCTCGCCGGGATACTCGACGACACCACTCGTGACGCAGTCGGGCGGATCGAGGCCCTGCTTCTCGCGATCGCTTCGGATGAGATCGAACGCTCAGCGCATGGTGGTCCGAGGGGGTGCCTGGCGGTCAACACCGTGGCCGAGTTTGCCGATGACCCTGATGCCACGGCCACGATCGAGCGGGTCGGCCGCGACACCAGGGAACGGCTAGAGCTACTGGCGAGCGCACTTCGCATCGGTCAGGCAGCCGGCGAGATCACAACCGACGTCTCTGCTGACGGCCTGGCGGCCTATGTCAACGCCGCGATCGCCGGCCTGCGCATCTCTTCTCAGGGAGGAGCCAGTCCCGAGACGATCCACGAGATCGTCAGCGCTACCATGCGCGCCCTCCGTCCGGCGTAGACGCGGCGGCCGGAACGCACCGCCAAGCACGCCCAAGTCTTCCATGTCCACATTTTGAAGTATTCGTTACAGAATCGGAGAAGGAGTCTCTCTTGATCACGACCACTGAAACCGCCGCGACGCGGCGGGTTCCCGCGGCGGTGTACATCCTCGCTGCGGGCATCTTCGCGATGGTGACCAGCGAGTTCGCCGTCGCCGGGCTTATGCCCCAACTCGCCGACGGGCTCGGCACCGGTGTTGAACAGATCGGCTATCTGGTGACGATCTTCGCCGTGGCGATGGCCGTCGGCGGACCGATCCTGACCCTCTTCTTGCTACGTGTACCTCCCAAGACGGCGCTGATGGTGATCTTCGCTATCTTCCTAGTGGGGAACCTCCTGGCGGCACTGGCCACGTCGTACTCGATGATGGTCGTCGCCCGCATTATCAGCGGAGTCGCGGCACAGGCATTCTTCGGCGTCGCGGTCTCCCTGTGCGCTCGCTTGGTCGACGAGCGGATACGCGGCCGCGCGGTGGGTGTGGCGATGAACGGCCTGATGTTGGGAACCTTGCTGGGCCTGCCGTTGGCCACTCTCGTCGGCGGACGGCTCGGGTGGCAGTCGGCGTTCTGGACGATCTCGATCATCACGGTGATCGCCGCGATCCTCACCGTGGTCGTGGTCCGCAACCCGCCGCAGGCGGATAGCTCCGAGCGTCCGAGGCCATCGGCCTCAGACGAGTTCGCGGTGTTGCGCCGGCCACAGTTCCTGCTGGCGATCGTGTCCAGCACGCTCATCATTGGCGCGACGTTCTCCGCGTTCACCTTCTTCACCCCGATCCTCACTCAGATCACGGGGTTCGCTGAGGGCACGGTCCCGCTGCTCCTGCTGGCCTACGGGGCAGCAACCCTGGTCGGGAACATGATCGTGGCCCGTCTCGCGGACCGGCACACCATCTCCACGCTTCTAGGCGGCACCGCCCTGAACATCGTCTTTCTCACCGGGTTCGCGATCTTCACCGATGTTCCTGCACTGGCGCTGGTGTTCATGTTCGGCATCGGCTTGGTCGGGGTAACGATGAATCCGGCGATGGCGGTCCGCGCCCAACGCGCCGGGAATACCGCGCCGCTGGCGAACACCGTCCACTCGTCGTTCATCACCCTTGGGATCATCCTCGGCTCCGCCATCGGCTCAGCCCTCATTCCTGTCTACGGGCTCCGCTCACCGGTGATCCTCGGCATCGGTATGGCGGTCCTCGCGATCCTCGTCATCTTGCCCGCACTCGCGAGCCCGTATCTCCGACACGGCATTCGTG
>CAYVWO010000499.1:0-1725 GCA_964455495.1 uncultured Tessaracoccus sp. | reverse complement strand
CGAGTTGGCGACCGCGTCGTCGGCGATGGCGCGGGCGTCCTCGCGGGTCAGCGGCGCGAAGTTGCTGAGGAACGCGCCGCCGGCGATGTCCGCCTCCGCCTGCTTGTCGTAGCCGCGGTGGATGGCGTCGTCGGGGCGCTGGAACAGCAGCTGCTCGCAGTTGGTGACGTACTTGCGCGACAGCCCGTCGGCGCTGTTGGCCGCCCACCCGGGAACGACGATGCTCGCGGTGATGTCGTCCTCGGTCTGCACCTTCGACGCCGGGTGGAAGTCGTGGCGGAGCCCGAAAAGGCGCCAGGAGCCGTCGGGCGCGAAGCCGACGCGCAGCATGTTGACGACGATCTTGTCGCCGTCGAGGCGCAGCGCGTGCCCGGCGCGGCCGTTGATCCGGCCGACGGTGAAGTGGCTCGGCCAGTCGTCGCCCCACTCGGGACGGTAGAACCTCTTGACGACGAACACGAGCTCCTTGATGTGGTGCGGGATGGTCGTCAGCCACTCGTTGTACTCGTCGGTGTACGACGAGCTGGGGGTCAGCAGCTTGATGACCGAGCCGACGCTGCGCTCGTCGGAGAGCAGCGGGCGGGAGTCTCGCTCGGTCCCGTCGGCGAACCGGAGCGAGAAGTCGTAGCCGACGATGTCGGCGACCTGCTCGAGGTCGTCGGTGAAGTCGTTGACGTAGGCGTTGCCCTGCACGAACGCGTCGGTGATCGACTTCGAGATCTCCGACTTGCCGCCGCCCGAGACGGTGGCTGGCTTGTGGCACGAGGTCGCGATGGGGGAGGTGCCGAGCAGCGTCCACTGCTCGCCGTCGGCCGCGAGGTGGGTGAGGTTTACCAGGTACCCGTCGGGCAGGACGTACGTCTTGTCCGCGCGCAGCGGGATGGACTGCGGTTCGCCGCCGCGCTCCCACGAGACCGTGACGTCGCGCAGGGAGAAGGACGTGCGCTCTGGCACGAGGATGATGTGCGGCTGCTCGTGGTCGATCGCGTGCCCCTCGGCCTGCTGCTCGAAGCGGTCCGGGTCCCGGGCGATGACCTCGTCGATGCAGGCCGTCGGGTCGGAGTAGGTGCTGGTGAAGGTCTGGCCCAGGTTGTAGCGGGGGAACGCGATCGCGCCGCCGGAGTGCTCCTCCTCTACGCGGCCGAGCAGGTTCGCCGAGTAGCTGATCTGCGCCTTGACCTCCTTCTTGCAGTAGCCGAAGTAGTTGTCGGCGATGACCGTGACGATCACGCCGCGCTCGTCGCGGGCGCACGCCTTGAAGGCGGAGCCGCCGTTGTAGCGCTCGTCCTCCTCCGTCCAGCACATGCCGTCGCGGCGCTGGCGCTCGGTGGCGTCGTCGAAGTGGGGGAGCCCGAGCTCCTTCTTCGTCAGCTGGGTGAGATGCGGCGCCAGCACGACGAGGCCGGTGTGGCCGGTCCAGCGCGTCGGGTCGAGCGAGGCGTCGTTCTCGGGGAGGTAGGGGTCGCCGCCGTTGCCGAAGATGCCCTCGACGAAGTCGAGGTTCGCCATGAGGGTGGCGGGCGCGAAGAACCGGGTCTCCATCCGCACCTCGTCGGTGTAGCCGGGCACCTCGGGGACGACGATGGGCCGCAGCAGCAGCGACGCCCAGCACGTGGGGCGCTCCTCGCGGTTGGAGGTGTAGGGGAGGACCATGGCCTCGGCCGGCGGGGTGAACGCGTGCTCCATCAGGCGCCCGACCACGGCGCGAGGCACGGCCAGCTTGTC
>CAYVWO010000498.1:0-1739 GCA_964455495.1 uncultured Tessaracoccus sp. | reverse complement strand
TCACCGGCGGTCTGCCGCGTGTCACCGAGCTGTTCGAGGCCCGCCAGCCCAAGGGCAAGGCCCCGATCGTCGAGGCCGACGGCGTCGTGCGCATTGAGGACGGCGACCGTTCGCGCAAGATCGTCATCGTTCGCGACGACGGCGGGGAGGACCTGGAGTACCCGGTCGCTCGCCGCACGCGCCTCGAGTTCGAGGACCACCACGGCACCCGGATCAGCATCCGCGACGGCGTGCGCGTGACCATCGGTCAGCAGTTGACCGCCGGCCAGGTGGACCCGCAGGACGTGCTGCGCATCCGCGGCCTCCGCAAGGTGCAGGAGCACCTCGTCGAGGAGGTCCAGCGGGTGTATCGCACGCAGGGCGCGCCCATCCACGACAAGCACATCGAGATCATCATCCGGCAGATGCTGCGCCGCGTGACGGTCATCGACTCGGGTGAGACCTCCATGATGCCGGGCGAGCTCGTGGACCGCGCCTCCTACGAGGCGGCCAACCGCAAGGCCCTGGCCGAGGGCGGCAAGCCCGCGGAGGGTCGCCCGGTGCTGATGGGCATCACGAAGGCGTCGCTCGCGACGGACTCGTGGCTGTCGGCGGCCTCCTTCCAGGAGACGACGAAGGTGCTCACCGATGCGGCCATTCAGGGCAAGAGCGATTCGCTCGTCGGCCTGAAGGAGAACGTCATCCTCGGCAAGCTGATCCCGGCGGGTACCGGTCTTGACCGTTACCGCAACATCCGGGTTGAGCCCACCGAGGAGGCCCGCGCGAACGCGTACACGATGAGCTACGACCCGTACGACTACTCGTTCGGCTCCGACGTCATCGGCCCCGCGGTCCCGCTCGACGAGATGGACTTCGGCGAGATCCGCTGATCCGACCCAGGAGACGGGGGCGTCCGCGTTGCGCGGGCGCCCCCGTTTTGGCCGCCGCCGCCGCTTGGGGTAACCTTGGTCAGCGTGCCCGAACCCTCGGGCCCTTGTGCGTGCCTTGGCATCACGGATCGCTCTCGACGTTGCGGAGAGCGAGACGTGCGTTCAGTTCGCACGGCAGTGAATCACTTCGCCATAGTCCGGGAACGGTGTTCTCGGGCGGTGGGGTGAGGAAGCTGCGCCAAGGAAGGTAAACGCACACAGACAACGAAGAAAGTGATACCAGCAGGTGCCAACAATTCAGCAGCTGGTCCGAAAGGGCCGGACCGACAAAGTCTCGAAGAACAAGACCCCCGCGCTGAAGGGCTCCCCCCAGCGCCGCGGCGTGTGCACGCGTGTGTACACCACGACGCCGAAGAAGCCGAACTCCGCGCTCCGTAAGGTCGCGCGTGTGCGTCTGAGCTCCGGCATCGAGGTCACCGCGTACATTCCGGGCGTCGGTCACAACCTGCAGGAGCACTCGATGGTGCTCGTGCGCGGCGGTCGTGTTAAGGACCTGCCGGGCGTGCGCTACAAGATCATCCGTGGCTCGCTCGACACCCAGGGCGTCAAGGGCCGCAAGCAGGCTCGCAGCCGCTACGGCGCGAAGAAGGAGAAGTAATGCCTCGCAAGGGTCCCGCGCCGAAGCGCCCCGTGATCGCCGATCCGGTCTACGGCTCCCCGCTGGTCTCCCAGCTGGTGAGCAAGATCCTGCTCGACGGCAAGAAGTCCGTCGCTCAGAACATCGTCTACGGCGCGCTGGAGGGCACCCGGGCCAAGACCGGCGTTGACCCGGTGCAGACCTTCAAGAAGGCGCTGGACAACATCCGCCCC
>CAYVWO010000497.1:0-1744 GCA_964455495.1 uncultured Tessaracoccus sp. | reverse complement strand
CGCCGCGGACAGCCGCCAGGAGCACGACCAGGGTCAACGTCAGGTTGGCTCCGGAGACTGCCATCAAGTGCGTGAGGCCGGTGGCCTTGAAAGCCTCGCTCATCTCGTCGGTCACGGCCGACGTGTCCCCCACGACCAGCGATGGAACCAGCGCCGCCTGCTCCGGCGGTGAGTGCGCAACCGCAGCGCGCAGCCCGGACCTCAGCCCGTTGGCGAGCGCGTCCAGCACGCCCGGGTCATCCACCCGGGTGGGCTCTCCGCGAAGGCTCAGGAGCGCGGCGGCGGAGTCGCCCGGGTCGGTTGCGCCCAGCCGCACACGCGCGTCGTAGCTCGCTCCCGGGACCAACCGCATCGCCTGCTTCCCCTGCGCCCCAACCCCGAGCAGAACGACGGGAACCCGAACCACGACCCGGCGCCCGCGGCCCTCGAAGCTCAGCAGCTCACCCCGGACGACCACGACCTCCCCCGCCGGTCGGGGCTCGGCGCGAGGGCGGAACCGCGCGACGCCGCTCGCGCCGTCGGCCGCCAGCCCCGCGACCGGGGACTCGTGGAGCGCCCAGGAGCGCGCGCCCGCGGCGAGCGACGCGAGCAGCACGGTCAGCAGGCACAGCGCGAGCCACGGGCGCCGCGCCCTGACGGCCACGATTCCGAGCAGGAGCACCCCCACCACCAACGCCAGCAGCGTCTCGCGGTCCGGGCGCCAGCCCGATACCCCGACGAACGCCCCACCCCAGCACGCGACGGCGAAAGGGACGAGCCGGAGGTCGTGCCGCACCCGCGAGGGGCCGTCGCCGCGGTGCTCGCCCGGGCCGCCGTCGCCCTCCCGGCCTCCGGTCGCGGCATCAGCGGCGGGGCTCATGTCGTCACCAAGGGCCGCAGCTTCTCGAGCGTCTTCGGCCCGATCCCGCTGATCTCCTGCAGCTCGTCGACGCTGGTGAACCGGCCGTTCTCCTCGCGCCACGCGAGGATGGCCGCCGCCGTCACCGGCCCCACCCCCGGCAGCGCCTCCAACTCGGCCGCCGTCGCCGCGTTGAGGTCGACCGCGGCTCCCTTACCGCCGCCGGGCGTTCCGCCCCCTCCGGCCTCTCCGCGCACCTCGCCCAGCGGATCCTCCGCGGTGCCGATCACCACCTGCGAGCCGTCCGTGACCGCGGCCGCGAGGTTCAGCAGCGCCGGGTCCGCCCCGTCGGCCAGGCCGCCGGCGGCCTCGATCGCGTCCCGCACGATCGCCCCGTCCGGGAGCTCGACCACGCCGGGCCGCACGACCGCACCGGCGACGTGAACCCGCAGCAGCCTCGGCGTCGGAGACGGAGAAGGGCCGGGCGGGGCGGCGGCCGCCGCGGTGCTGACGATCGGCGCGAGGGGAACCTCCGTCGCGGAGCTGCGCCCGAGCGCCACCACCGCGACCCCCACCCCGCTGAGGAGCAACAGCGCCACGACGGCGAGATGCCGGAGCGTAATGCCCCGCGGCAGGCGCCATCGAGCCGGTGCTGCGCCCCGCGGCGCCTCGGACAGCTCTGGAAGCGGGACCGCTGGCCCAGGAAGAGGAGGCTCATCGGGAACGCCGTCGTCGGCCGAGCGCCGCGGACCGCCGATCGCGCCGTGCCCCGCGCCGATGTAAGCCAGCCGGGCACGGGCGACCTCCTCCACGTTCACGCGCTCCATGCGCGTGTGATGTCAAAAGAGAGCCTCCGTTTTCCGCGTGCGGAGACATCTGTGGAGAACTCGCAGCCTAGAGGGCTGA
>CAYVWO010000496.1:1107-1746 GCA_964455495.1 uncultured Tessaracoccus sp. | reverse complement strand
GCCTGTTCGGCGCTGAAGTGACCCCCGATCGCGTCATTGGCGAGACCCTCCGACGGGCCACCCCGGCTGCAGCCGCCGACGACATCACGGGGCTGCGTGAACAAGTCCGCAACCAGCGCGACGAGACCGACTACGAAGCCCTCGCCGCATCTCCCCTGGCCGCATGGATCGAGACCACCTTCGGCCTCACCAACGAACCCGACACCGGACAACTCGTGCGACAGTCGCCGCGCAGGCTCGCCGAGCATGCGGCCCCAGCCTTGTCTGACGCCACCTCGCTGCCGCTGCCGGACTGTCACGAGGCCATCAAGCGCACGCTGCTTGCGGGCGCCCGCGTGCGCCACCCCGAGACGGGACGCCCCCTGTTCGCCTTCCGCCTCCACCAGTTCCTCTCCAAGGGCGACACTCTGTATGTCTCCCGGGAGTCCTAAGCTGATCGCTACGTCACCTCGAAGTACCAGGTGTCCGTTCCATCCTCGCCGGGGAAGCGGCTGTTCCCCCTGGCCTTCTGCCGCGAATGCGGGCAGGAGTACTACGTGGTCCGAGCCACCCAGGGGCCCAGTGGCGGCCGGGTCTTCACCCCCCGCAGCGTGTCGGAGCGGGTGAGCGAGGACGACAGCACTGCCGGCCTCCTGCACC
>CAYVWO010000496.1:0-1097 GCA_964455495.1 uncultured Tessaracoccus sp. | reverse complement strand
CTGTTCCCCCTGGCCTTCTGCCGCGAGTGCGGTCAGGAGTACGCGGTGGTCAAGGCGATCACCAAGGCGGGCGAGACGACCTTCGCCCCACGCTCGTCACGAGACATCACGGCGGGGGACGCCAGGGATGGCTACCTCTACCTCTCCACCCAGTTTCCCTGGCCTGCCGACCCGATCGCCGAAGGCCGGGTGCCGGACTCATGGGTGGGTCTCGACGGCGCGATCCTGCCCAACCGTGAGCGGTACCAGCCGGTCAGGGTGCGTGTCGATGTGGCCGGCCACGCTGTGGATGAGGGCGGCACCCCGGCGGCGTTCGTACCAGCTCCCTTCTCCTTCTGTCTGTCGTGTCAGGTCAGCTACGAGCAGGCGCGGGGCCGCGATTTCTCCAAGCTGGTCACCCTGGACGCCGAGGGGCGCAGCACGGCGATCTCCGTGCTCAGCTCCAGCCTCGTCCGTGCCCTCCGCGAGGTCCCGGACGTTGAGTTGCCGCCCGAGGCGCGCAAGCTGCTCACCTTCGTCGACAACCGACAGGACGCCAGCCTCCAGGCCGGCCACCTCAACGACTTCGTGCAGGTCGTGCAGCTCCGCGGCGCGTTGCACAAGGCCATGGTGCAAGCCGGCGGCCTCAGCCACGAGGTGGTCGCCTCAACGGTCGTTCAGGCACTCAACCTGAGCTTCACCGACTTCGCTGCTTCACCCGACGCCGTCTACGCCGCCAAGAGTCGTACCGAACGCGCCCTGCGGGAGCTCGTCGAGTACCGGCTCTATCTCGACCTTCAGCGTGGGTGGCGCATCACCATGCCGAACCTGGAGCAGACAGGACTTCTCCGCGTCGATTACGAGTCGCTCAGCGAGATCGCTGCTGACCAAAGCCTGTGGGCCGGTGCACCCGAACCCCTGCGCGACACCCGTGATGGTCATCGTGCGGAGCTGTGCCGGATCGTGCTCGATGAGTTCCGCAAGGTGCTCGCCATCGACGTTGATTGCCTCACCGAACAGGGGTTTGAGCGCATCCAACGACAATCTGCGCAGCTTCTGGCCGGCGCGTGGGCGATGCCCGCGAACGAGGTGGTCGCCCCTGTGGGCACCGTCTATCC
>CAYVWO010000495.1:0-1753 GCA_964455495.1 uncultured Tessaracoccus sp. | reverse complement strand
ACGGCCAGCGTGCGGGCGTAGACGGCGGTCTCGACATCGCCCGACTCCTCGACGGTGGCGTCCTTGGCGAACGGCTCCGCGGGCACCCGGACGGGACGGCCGGTGTCGGCGTCGGTACCCGGCGTGCTCCACAGGGCGATCACCTTGGTGAGCCCGCGCTCGGTCTGGCAGTCCTCCTCGCGGATGATCACGTCCTGCGACACGTCCACCAGACGACGGGTCAGGTAACCCGAGTCGGCCGTGCGAAGCGCCGTGTCGGCCTGGCCCTTACGGCCGCCGTGCGTCGAGATGAAGTACTCGAGAACCGAGAGCCCCTCACGGAAGTTCGACTTGATCGGGCGCGCGATGATGTCGCCCTTCGGGTTGGCCACGAGGCCGCGCATGGCGGCGATCTGACGCATCTGCGTCATGTTTCCTCGGGCGCCCGAGTCGACCATCATGAAGATGGGGTTGTCGGTGGTGAAGTTCGCCTTCATCGCCTCGGTCAGCTCCGCCGTCGCGTCGGTCCAGATCGCGATCAGCTCCTGGCGACGCTCGTCCTCGGTCACCGAACCGCGCTCGTAGAGGCGGTCGATCTTCGCGGCACGACGCTCGTAGCCGTCGAGGATCTCGGCCTTCTGCGGCGGGGTCTGGACGTCCGAGATGGAAACGGTGACGCCGGAGAGCGACGCCCAACGGAAGCCCATGTCCTTCAGCGCGTCCAGCGCGGCGGCCACGACGACCTTCGGGTAGCGCTCCGCCAGGTCGTTGATGATCTGGCCGAGGACCTTCTTGCCGACGACGCCGTTCACGTAGCCGAAGTCGTCCGGCAGCGCCTCGTTGAAGAGTGCGCGGCCGAGCGTGGTCTCGAGCAGGATCGACCCGTCGGGACGGGTCTCGGCGTCGGGAACCACGATGTCGCGCATCACGATGCGGACCTTCGAGCCGATCTCCAGCTCGCCGAGATCCAGCGCCATGATCGCCTCGGCCATCGACGAGAACACGCGGCCCTCGCCCTTGCCCGGGCGCTCCGAGGTCAGGAAGTAGTGGCCGATGACCATGTCCTGAGTCGGCATCGTGACGGGACGACCGTCGGCCGGCTTCAGGATGTTGTTGGTCGACAGCATCAGGATGCGGGCCTCGGCCTGCGCCTCCGCGGACAGCGGCAGGTGCACGGCCATCTGGTCGCCGTCGAAGTCCGCGTTGAACGCGGTGCAGACGAGAGGGTGGATCTGGATGGCCTTGCCCTCGATCAGCTGCGGCTCGAACGCCTGGATGCCGAGGCGGTGCAGCGTTGGCGCGCGGTTCAGCAGAACCGGGTGCTCCGCGATGACCTCTTCGAGCACGTCCCACACCACCGGGCGCTGGCGCTCGACCATGCGCTTGGCGGCCTTGATGTTCTGGGCGTGGTTGAGGTCGTCGAGGCGCTTCATCACGAACGGCTTGAACAGCTCCAGCGCCATCGCCTTCGGCAGGCCGCACTGGTGCAGCTTGAGCTGCGGGCCGACCACGATGACCGAACGGCCCGAGTAGTCGACGCGCTTGCCGAGCAGGTTCTGGCGGAAGCGGCCCTGCTTGCCCTTCAGCATGTCCGAGATGGACTTCAAGGGGCGGTTGCCGGGGCCCGTGACCGGGCGGCCGCGGCGGCCGTTGTCGAACAGCGAGTCGACGGCCTCCTGGAGCATGCGCTTCTCGTTGTTCACGATGATCTCGGGGGCACCGAGGTCGAGCAGTCGCTTCAGGCGGTTGTTGCGGTTGATCACGCGGCGGTACA
>CAYVWO010000494.1:0-1754 GCA_964455495.1 uncultured Tessaracoccus sp. | reverse complement strand
GCGCACGCGGGCGCGAGGCAGAACCCCCGGAGATCCCAAGCTCTCCGGGGGTTCTGTGGTGTCCGACGCAGGTATCCCGGCAACCGAACTCAGGCGGCGCTGTGGAGGGGATCCTTCACCCGCAGAAAGGGACGGGTGTTGACGTCGGGGGTCTAGTGGAGTCGTTCGGCGGTGCAGGCCAGGGCGGCCTGCCAGGCGTTGAGCGGCGTGTCGGTGATGCGGAGCAGGACGCCCTCCAGCTCGGGGGCCAGCGGGCTGTTGGTGGCGGTGAACACGTCCCCGATCTGGATCGGGGTGCCGGCGGGGAGGGTGACGGCGTAGCGGCTGAGGGTGGGTTGGGTGCCGGCGATGTTCACGACCTGGGCTTCGTTGCTGTGGGCGTAGACCAGGCACGGGCCGGCGTACACGTCTTCGTAGACGGGGACGGTCTGGCCGGTCATGGGGTCGGTGTCGACGCGGATCACGCGGCGGACGTGGCCGGTGCAGGTCATGGTCGACTCGATGTAGCGGGCCAGCTCGTTGACGCGGGGCTTCATCGGGCGCGCTCGCGGTAGTTGTGCAGGATCGCCAGCTCGGGAAGCGTCCAGCCGTTGAACACGCCGGGGCTCTGGCTGAACGGGCCAGCGGCCTGCTGTCGGTCCAAGGTGGGGTTCCGGTACAGGCGGGCGGCGCAGGACGTGATCACCGCGGCGAGGTTGTCGTCGGGGTCTCCGGTCGCGGGATCGAAGCCACGGCCGCGGGTGTACCCGTTGACCATCGCCTTCGCGACGGTGATCACGGCATCGACCTGGGCGGCGTCCCCGCCTCCCTCGGGTTGACCGAGGAAGGCGAGGACGTCGGCGGCGACTACCCGGCGGTAGTAGATCATCGTCAGCTCCGGGTGATGCCGGTCAGGGTGACGATCGCCTCGGGGTTGAGCGGCGCGGCGTCGTAGCGGGCGGTGACGCGGATCGCCTGCTGGTCGTAGTCCCCGAAGGTCTGGTCGAGCACCTTCACGCTCGGGGCGGCGTCGCGGGCCACGGCGACCTGGGAGAAGTCGACCAGGGCGGCGCGGCCGGTCGGGGTGGCGCCGGTGGTGTCCGGGACGCGCGCCGAGATCAGCACGGGGGCGCCCCACAGGCGGAACACACCATCGGCGGTCGGGTCGGGCTGCAGCAGGTACTGGCCGGTGGTGTCCTTGACCTTGCGCAGGCCGACGAAGTCGCCCGGCGTCAGAACCCACTTCAGCGATCCCATGTCGACGTTGGCGGCCAGCGCCTTGCCCCAGGCGTCGAGCAGGACGTCGAGGGTCAGCGCGCCGCCCACGGCCACGTTCTGGACGCCGGTCCAGGCGAACAGGCCCTTGGGGGTGGTCGTGCCGTCGCCGGACGCGCTCAGGAACTGGGCGTCGATCTTGGCGGCGACGTCAGCGACCAGTCGGTCCTTCAGCGCCTGGTCGAGGCTCACGACGCTCTGGCGGGCCAGCTCGTTGCTGTAACGCGTGAGGGTCTTCAGCGACTTCATGGTCGAGGGCAGCAGGTGGATCTCGTCGAAGGTGGGGTCGACCTCGGGGATCTGCTCGTTCTCACCGACGAAGCTCACGTCGTTGAGGGTGGGCGCCTTGGGCAGGCGGAGCGGGCCGGTGGTGTCGAAGATGCGGACGCCGGCGGCGAGGAAGATGCTCGCGGCCTCCAGCGGCTTGACGAGGATCTTCTGGACCTGTTCGGCGGTGAGTTCGGTCGCGGCGACGGAGTCGGCGGCGGCGGTGGTGGTCT
>CAYVWO010000493.1:0-1764 GCA_964455495.1 uncultured Tessaracoccus sp. | reverse complement strand
CTTCTTCCCGATTCTCCGCGCAGTGTTCGCGAGACGCTCAGGCTTCTCGATGCGGTCGGCGCGGCTGGCAACCTGACAACCGATGCCCAGATCGCGGCCCATGCCCTCGAACAGGACGCCGTCGTGGCCACCAATGACGCGGACTTCGCGCGGTTCCCCGGGGTCCGAACCGTCAATCCGCTGAGGGTATAGCTGCCACGAGGTCCTTGCGGGAGCGGCGGGCGCGGAGGTGCCGGACGGCGCCGAGGGCCACGAACCACACCGGCGTGACGAGCAGCGCCGCGCGGGTGTCGGCCTCGAGGAGCAGGACGACGACCATCGTCGCGAAGAACGCCAGCACGACCCAGCTCATCGCGACGCCCGCCGGCATCTTGAACGTCGACGTGGCGTGCAGCTGGGGGCGGCGGCGACGGTAGACCAGGTAGGCGATCAGGATCATGGCCCAGACCACCATGAACATCACCGCCGACACGGTGGTGACGAGCGTGAACGCCTCCATCACCGACGACCCGGCGTAGAGCAGGACGATGCCGGGGAGCAGGCAGAGCACGGAGAACACCAGGCCTCGGGCGGGGACGGAGTTCCGCGACAGCCGCGCCCAGGCCTTCGGCGCGGAGCCCTCCAGCGCCAGGCCGTACATCATCCGCGAGGTCGAGTAGATGCCGGAGTTCGCCGACGACGCGGCCGACGTCAGCACCACGAAGTTGATGATGCTCGCCGCCGCGGGGAGCCCGGCGAGCGCGAACATCGACACGAACGGGCTCTCGTCGGGGGAGACCAGCCGCCAGGGCGTGACCATCATGATCACCGCAAGCGAGGCGACGTAGAACACGACGATGCGCACGGGGATGGTGTTGATGGCGCGAGGCAGCGTTGTCATCGGGTCCTTGGTCTCGGCCGCGGCCGTGCCGGCGAGCTCGATGCCGACGAACGCGAACAGCGCGATCTGGAATCCCGCGAGGAAGCCCATGAAGCCGTTCGGGAAGATGCCGCCGTCGTTCCAGAGGTTGGCGACGGCGGCGTGCGCGCCGCTGGGCTCGCGGAACTGGACCGCCACCATCGCGATGCCGACGAGGATCAGCGCGACGATCGCCACGATCTTGACGATCGCGAACCAGAACTCGGTCTCGCCGAACGCCTTCACGGCGAGCAGGTTCAGGCCGAGCAGCAGCCCGACGGTGAGCAGCGCGGGGATCCAGGCCGGCAGGTCCGCCCACCAGAACCGCACGTAGCCGGCGATCACGACGACGTCGGCGATGCCCGTGACGATCCAGCAGAACCAGTACGTCCAGCCGATCGCGAAGCCCGCGGCGGGGCCGAGGAGGTCGGAGACGGCGTCGCGGAACGACTTGTAACCGAGGTTCGACAGCAGCAGCTCGCCCATTGCGCGCATCACGAAGAAGAGCATGAAGCCCACCGTCGCGTAGACGAGCAGCACCGACGGCCCGGCCAGCGAGATCGTCTTGCCCGAACCCATGAACAGGCCCGTGCCGATCGCACCGCCGATCGCGATCAGCTGGAGATGCCGGTTGCCCAGGCCGCGCTCGAGTTGCGCGTGGCCCTCCCGCGGTGCGGTGGAACGTTGATGCATGGTGATCCTCCTCGCCCATGTTTCCCGCGCGAAACTGTATCCCTGATCGGTGACGGCCTCGAACCCGGGTAGGCTCAGCTGCAAGCTGGGGACCGATGAATGGGGCACGCCGATGAGGGCTGTGGTGGGGATCGTCGACGATCATCCTGCGGTCGTTCTCGGCGTCGCCACGC
>CAYVWO010000492.1:0-1766 GCA_964455495.1 uncultured Tessaracoccus sp. | reverse complement strand
TCTTCTCCAGCAGCACCGTCGTCCCGACGCCGCGGCGCCCGGCGGTCCACGTCGAGTCCTCGACGGCGACGTCGTCGGCCACCAGCACCGTCGCGACCCGCACCCCCGCCTCGGCGGCCAGCTCCGCCGCCATCTCGAAGTTCATGACGTCGCCGGTGTAGTTCTTGACGATGTGCAGCACGCCCGCGCCGCCGTCGACCTCGGTGGTGGCGGCCAGCATCTGGTCGGGGGTGGGGGAGGTGAACATCTCCCCGCAGCACGCGGCGTCGAGCATGCCGAGCCCGACGAAGCCGCCGTGCAGGGGCTCGTGCCCGGAGCCGCCGCCGGAGACCAGCGCAACCTTGCCCGCCCCCTTCGCCGTGGCGCGGTAGATGACCCGCGCCTCGTGATCCACCCGGACCGAGCTGTCGGACGCCTCGATCCCCTTCAGGGCGTCGGCGATCACCGTGTCCGGCGAGTTGATGAGCTTCTTCATGGTGGTGCTCCTGAGTCGTGCGCGTCGTCAGCGCGTGCGGCCATTGTTCCACCGCGCGGCCGCCGCCCGGCCGCTGATCAGCCGGAATCGGCCCGCGCGGCGTCGGCAGGTAGAATGCCCGCGGCAATACCTCCCCAGCCATCAGGCCTGGGGTTTCAGCATGCAGTGACGAGGATGTGGACTCGATGCCAAGTGTGGTCGTGGTCGGAGCCCAGTGGGGCGACGAGGGCAAGGGCAAGGCGACGGATCAGCTCGGCGACCGCGTGGACGTGTGCGTGCGCTACTCGGGCGGAAACAACGCCGGGCACACGCTGGTCGTCGGCGGCGAGAAGTTCGTCCTGCACCTGCTGCCCTCAGGCATCCTGAACCCGAACACCACGACGGTGATCGGCAACGGCGTCGTCGTCGACCTCGACGTCCTCGCCGAGGAGCTCGAGGTGCTGAGCTCGCGCGGCGTCGACGTGCCGCACCCGCTGATCTCCGCGAACGCGCACATCATCACCGAGTACCACCGCGTGCTCGACAAGGTCACCGAGCGCTTCCTCGGCAAGCGCCGCATCGGCACCACCGGCCGCGGCGTCGGCCCCTGCTACTCCGACAAGGTCAACCGCCTCGGGATCCGCATCCAGGACCTGCTCGACGAGTCGATCCTGCGTCAAAAGGTGGAGGCGGCGCTGGAGCAGAAGAACCAGCTGCTGGTGAAGGTGTACAACCGCCGCCCGATCATCGCCGACGAGGTGGCCGAGGCGCTACTCAAGCACGCCGACGCCATCCGCCCGCACGTCATCGACTCGGGCCGCTACGTCAACGACGCGCTCGATGAGGGCAAGGTCGTGCTGTTCGAGGGCGCGCAGGCGCATCACCTCGACGTCGACCAGGGCACCTACCCGTACGTCACGTCGTCGAACCCGACGGCGGCCGGCGCCACCACCGGCGGCGGCGTCGGGCCCACGCGGATCGACCGCACGATCGGCATCGCGAAGGCCTACACCACCCGCGTCGGCGAGGGCCCGTTCCCCACCGAGCTCTTCGACGAGGACGGCGAGAAGCTGCGCGCGATCGGCAGCGAGTTCGGCGCCACCACCGGCCGCCCGCGCCGCTGCGGCTGGTTCGACGCGCTGGTCGTCGAGCAGGCCGTGAAGATCAACGGCTTCACCGACGTCTTCCTCACCAAGCTCGACATCCTGAGCGGCTGGGAGAAGATCCCCGTCTGCGTCGCCTACGAGGTCGACGGCGTGCGCCACGACCACATGCCGATGACGCAGTCGGACTTCCACCACGCCACCCCGGT
>CAYVWO010000491.1:0-1772 GCA_964455495.1 uncultured Tessaracoccus sp. | reverse complement strand
GCGGGCGCCGCGCTCTGGCTCAACGCCAAGAACCTGCACCTGCTGGGGCTGGGCCGCGACGCCGCCACCAGCCTCGGCCTCAACCATCGCCGCCAGACCATGGTCACGCTGTTCTTCGTCTCCATCCTGATGGCGGTGTCGACCGCGCTGGTGGGGCCGATGACGTTCCTCGGCTTCCTCGTCGCGACGCTGGCCTACCAGCTCGCCGACACCTACGACCACCGCTACATCTTCCCGATGTCGGTGGCCGCCGCGTTCATCGTCCTGACGGGCTCCTACTTCGTGATGAAGCACGTCTTCTACGCCCAGGGCGTCGTGTCGATCATCATCGAGCTGGTCGGCGGCGGCGTCTTCCTCCTCGTCCTCCTCCGAAAGGGCCGCCTGTGATCACGCTCAAAGGGGTGCTGAAGAGATACAGCAGCGAGGTCGCGATCGGCCCCGTGGACCTGGAAATCCCGGAGGGCGGCATCACCGCGCTCGTCGGGGCCAACGGAGCCGGGAAGTCGACGCTGCTGACAATGATCGGCCGGCTCCTCGGCATGGATGCCGGGAGCATCAAGATCGCGGGCTACGACGTCGCGACGACCAAGTCGGGCGACCTGGCCAAGATCGTCTCCATCCTGCGCCAGGAGAACCACTTCATCACGCGGCTGACCGTGCGCCAGCTCGTCGGCTTCGGCCGCTACCCGCACTCCCAAGGGCGGTTGACGGCGCACGACGAGGAGAAGATCAGCCAGGCCATCGACTTCCTCGACCTCGGCGCCTTGGAGGGCCGGTACCTCGACCAGCTCTCCGGCGGCCAGCGGCAGCGCGCCTACGTCGCGATGGTGCTGGCCCAGGACACCGAGTACGTGCTGCTCGACGAGCCGCTGAACAACCTCGACGTGGCGCACTCGCACTCGATGCTAAGGACCCTCCGGCGCGCGGCCGACGAGTTGGGCAAGACGGTGGTGATCGTCGTCCACGACATCAACTACGCGTCGTGCTGGGCCGACCAGATCGTCGCGATGAAGGATGGCGGGATCGTGGCCATCGGGTCGCCGTCGGAGATCGTGCAGCGGGAGCTGCTCGCGCAGGTGTTCGACCTGGACATCGAGGTTGCCGAGTACCGCGGCCGCCGGATCGCGCACTTCTACCTGCCCGTGGTGGTGTGCCCTTAGCCCGGCTCAGCCTTCCCAGTAGGCGCGTAGGGCGCGGGAGAGGTGCTCGGGGTCGTCGACGCCGCAGAGCTCGCGCGCCGAGTGCATGCTCAGCAGGCCGGCGCCAACATCCACGGTGGTGATGCCCAGCCTCGTCGCGGTGATCGGGCCGATGGTGGACCCGCAGGGCACGGCGTTGTTGGAGACGAACGGCTGCGTCGGCACGCCTGCGGCCGCGCAGGCGCGGAGCCAGATCGCGGCGCCGACGGCGTCGGTCGCGTAGCGCTGGTTCGCGTTGATCTTCAGCAGCGGCCCGCGGTTGGGCAGCGGGCGGTTTACCGGGTCGTGCTGGCCCGGGTAGTTGGGGTGGACGACGTGCCCGCAATCCGCCGAGACGCAGCTCGACCGGGCGAACATCGCCCTGGTCTCGTCGAGGTTCAGCCCGTATCCGGCGGCGATGCGCTCGAGGACGTCCTGCAGCAGCGGCCCGCCCGCCCCTGTAGCGGTGTCCGAGCCCACCTCCTCGTGGTCGAAGGCCGCGAAGACGACGACGTCGCGGGCCGCCCCCGCGCCCTCGGCCGCGGGACCACCGCTCGCCGCGAGACCCTCGATCGCAGCCAACGCGGCGTGCGT
>CAYVWO010000490.1:0-1774 GCA_964455495.1 uncultured Tessaracoccus sp. | reverse complement strand
AGCGAGCACACGTAGGTGAGAGGGACGATGAAGACCGCGAACACCACGAACACGACGAGCGAGTTGAGGAACAGCCGGTCGTTCAGCAGGTAGCGGTAGTTGTCGAGGCCGACGAACTTCGTCGGCGTCACCGTGTTGCGCGCCTCGAAGAACGAGAGGTAGGCGCTCCAGACGATGGGGACGTACACGAAGAGCAGCAGGCCGACAATGAACGGTGCGACGAACGCGACGAACCACAGGTTCCGGCCCTGCGGGCCGCGGAGCCGACGCCACAGCCCCGGCCGTGCGGTCGGGGCTGTGGTCATGGTCGCCGTGTCGGGCAAGGTCAGCCCTTAAGCTTGGCCAGCTCGGTCTCGGCGACCTTCGCGACCGCCTCGAACTCCGTCTTGGGGTCCTTGCCGTCCTTGACGACGTTGCTGACCGCGGCGTTGAACGCGTCGCCGAGCGCGCCGGACCACATGATGTCGTTGGCGAAGCCGTTCTCGGCCACGAACTTCGCGGCGTCGGCGCCGGGACCGTCGGCGAGCTTCGTCGCCTTGGGCACGAGCGCCACCTTCGCGGGGATATGGGTGCCGAAGGCGTCGGAGAACTCGACCTGCTTGTCCTCCTGCTCGATCCACAGCCACTTGACGAAGTCCTTGGCCGCGTCGACGTTGGAGCCCTTCGCCGCGACGCAGGAGCCGAAGGCACCGAACGGCACGGCCGGGCGGCCCTTGGCGCCGATGGCCGGGAAGGCCAGCACGCCGACGTCGTCGCCGTGGGCGGCCTTGATGTCCGGCAGCGACCACAGGCCGCCCCACTGGAACGCGGCCTCGCCGTTGATGAAGGCGTCGCCCGCCCACCACTCCTTCGACCCGGCGGGCAGCACCGCGCCGGAGTTGAAGAAGTCGCGGTAGGAGGTCAGCGCGTTGTAGAAGTCGTCGTTCAGGAACGCCAAAGCGCTGCGGTCCTCGGTCAGCTGCTCGTTGCCGGAGGCCCAGATGAAGATGGTGCCGAGCACGCCGATGCCGCCGTCGTTGCCCGCGAAGAAGCCGCCGATGTCGGAGGTCTTGACCGCCTTGGCCGCCGCGACCAGCTCGTCGAAGGTGGTGGGCACCGCGACGTTCGCCGCCTCCAGCAGGGAGGGCCGGTAGTACAGCAGCTGCATGTCGATGGTCTGCGGGATGCCGTGGACCTTGCCCTCGAACGTGAAGCGGTTCATCACGGCCGGGTTGAACTCGGCGAGGTACGGCGCGATCAGGTCGGTGAGGTCGGCCAGCTGGCCGGCGCGGATCATGTCGAGGCTGCCGCCCTGCTCGTACTCGAAGACGTCGGGGACCTGGTCGGTGAGCAGCTGCGCGGACAGGATCTTGCTGTAGTCGCCCGGGACCCACTTCACGGTGACGTCGGCGTTCGGGTACTCGGCGGCGAAGCGCTCGACGGCCTCGCGGACGCCGGCCTCGCCATACTCGTGGTACCACTGCTCCAGGTCGGCCTTGGGCCCCGTGGGCGCAGAGCTGCTGCCGGTGGGCGACGGTGAGGGGCTTCCCAGCCCGCCCGTGTTGGACCCGCACGCGGCGAGGACGGCGGCGGCGGACAGGCTTCCGCCCGCGATCAGAAGAGTGCGACGGTTGATGTTCATGGATGACACCTTGGCACAAGTGGCGCCGTCCGGGCAGCCTCGTCCCGCCGATTACGCCGTCAGCATCCCGGTGGCTCCGGCCGCGGAGGCCGAGCGTCTAGTGGTCTGTCGCGCCTAAAGGCGCGGATAGGACGAGGCGTCAGGCGCGACGGG
>CAYVWO010000489.1:0-1774 GCA_964455495.1 uncultured Tessaracoccus sp. | reverse complement strand
CTATCCGGATGGATGTCCCTTCCAACTCTGGATGCAGACGATCCACCCGGATCCGCTGCCGGGCCTGGAGGGTCTCTCGACGACCGCACGGCTCGTCGAGTTCGAGCCCACCTCGCGCGTCGCGGACCTGGCGCCCGGCGCCGAGGTGAGGCTCGGCTGCGCCTGGACGATTCTCTGACCTCGATTATCGTAGGCACAATGCTGGTCAGAGACGGGTTCCCGGGTCAACGCCTCCGGGTCCTCGCCGCTCCGACGACCCGCAAGGCCCTGCTGTCGCCGATCACCCGTCGCCTACTCGTCACCGACGCCGGGTACTTCCCGCACGCCGCGGCGCACGGGCGGATCCGCACCCAGGGCGCCGCGGAGGCCATCGTGATGGTCTGCGTTGGCGGGCGAGGCCAGCTGAAGCTGGACGGCGCGATGCACGGCGTCTTCTCCGGCGACGCGGTGATCATCCCGGCCCGAGCTGCCCACAGGTATACCGCGGACGAGGTCGACCCGTGGAGCATCTGGTGGCTGCACGTTGCGGGCTCGGACGCGGACGAGTTCGTCGATTTCGTCGCGCCTCAGGGGCCTGTTGTCCGGCTCCGCGACGCGCGCCGAGCCACGACGTGCATCGAGCGAGCGATCGACGCGCTCGAGATAGACGACACCGAGGCGACCCTCTACGAGGCTGCCGGCGCCGCGTGGCAGTTGCTTGCCCACATCGCCGCCGATGTGCGGCGAGGGGAGCCGTCCCGCACCGCCGATAGCATCCATGAGGTGCAGGACTACCTGCGCGCCAACCTCGCCTCACCGCTCAGCGTGCCGGAACTCGCTCGGATGACCCGCCTCAGCACCTCGCACTTCTCGGCGCTCTTCCGGTCCGCGACCGGCATGGCCGTGACCGAGTATCTGAAGCGCTTGCGGAGTGCACGCGCACGCGAGTTGCTGATTACGACCTCCATGCCCATCAGCGACCTGGCCAAGCGGGTCGGGTACGACGACGCGTTCTATTTCTCCCGACAGTTCCGGAGCGTGAACGGGGTCTCGCCACGCGAGTTTCGGCGACGCGCCCTGGAGTCGTGACCGGTCAGTCCGTGAGGGACACCGGGGCGAAGCTCACCGGGAATGGCTCGGCGACCTCGAACACCTCTGCGCCCAACGCCGTGGCAACCTCTCGATACACCCCGTCGACGAGCGACCACGCAAGGACCGAAGGCTCGTTCGGGTCAACCACCCAATAGTGAGCACACCCCGCACGCTGAAGCCGCTCCTTTTTCAGGAGCAGATCCACACCCCGCGTCGACGGCGACAGCACCTCGACCGCCAATAACGGCGCCGATGGAAGATCCCGCTCCGTAAACGCCACCCGCGGAGCCACGAGCAGGTCCGGCTGGATCACCGTGTCCTCGGCCAACACAACATCGAACGGAGCCAAGAGCACCTTCACGCCACCCATCGCTGCTTCGCGCAAGATGACGTAGAGGTTCCCGACCGCATCCTGGTGCCGGTAGCGCGGTGCGGGGCTCACGATGAGCAACCCGTCGATGAGTTCGTACCGATGCCCGTCATCAGGCATCGATTCCAGATCGGCCCGCGTCAACGCCCGCCCGTAAGGCAGGAAACTCGGCGCCTCGGCAGTCATGACGCTCATGGTACCTCTCCCCCTCGCTCATGCTGCCGATCAAACCCGAACCACAGGCCGCCGCAAGGCCCTGCAGCCGACCTGCGGACAACTTCATCACCGTCTGCGGACCGGGCGCTAGACCTTTCGACACAGCCCGGGCGCTTC
>CAYVWO010000488.1:0-1790 GCA_964455495.1 uncultured Tessaracoccus sp. | reverse complement strand
GGTGACCACCGGCGGGTCGACGCAGCATTGGGGCATCCTCGGCGTCGTCGCCGTCCTACTCGTCGGCCTGGTCGTCGCCCTGTTCGTCAAGGATCCGACCCGCGCCGGTAGCTAGCCGTGAGCCTTGCCTACCGTTCGCTCGATCGGAGCTACCTTCGTGGGGTAGACCAACGAACATCTACCTCTAACAGTCATAACGCGAGCCACCACACGAACGATGACTCTCCGAGGCTCTCGGGAGGGTTGGTACTGAGCGAGACAAGCGCCGTAGCGAGTCGGGCAAGACCAGGCCGCGTGCGCGGGAACCGGGCATGGTGGCAGAAGATGACACCCGCGTGGTTCGGCACCGCCGCCATGGCGAGCGAGAACGTGTTCACGTCCTCGGTCACGACGATTCGCTGTTCGGTTGTCGCGGCTCGAAGCACCTCGGTGTCGCTGGCACCTCGAAGATCGTCGCGCGCAATCACGGCTTGGGCGTCGATCCCCACCGCGACGAGTTCGTCCGCGAGCCAACCCGGATAGTGCTCGTCGAGGAGCAGGCGGACCTCATGCACTCTTGAGGGCCTGTCGTCGCTCCCACGCTGCGAGCGCCTCGTCCTGCGCCCGGTGGTGTCGACTGATGACGACGTCAATCTCGTTGCGATGATCGGCCCAGTAGGCGAGAGCCGCCTCGACCAGCATGACGGGAACCCCGACGGCGTCGCTCACCGCCCACGGACTCCTGTCGGCCGGTTCGTGTGCCAGCCAGGCCTCCGCGATCGTCCACACCTGCGGGCCGTCGGTAACTACCGCGCGCCGCTCCCCGGTCTCGATCGAGACGAACCCGATCCGCGGGTGATCCTGCATGCGGAGCCACTCATCAACGGCGGTGTTGATGACGCTCGACTTGGTCTGTCCCGTGCGGTGTACGTACTGGGTCGGGGACTCCTGGGTCGGCTCGGCGAACCGAACATTAGTGGGCGCTACCATGTAGTGCATTGTAGCTCATCGTGCTGATCCGGGGATCATCCGAAGTCAGCGGCCCGCGCGGTGTCGGAACGCTCAGGGATCGAGAGTTCGTCACCGCCCGCCTCCGCGGCAGCCTGCACCAGCGCCGATCCGATGTCCGGTGGCTGGGCAGCGCGGGCATAGACGGTTCGCCTGACTCCCTGGGCGCCGTGCATGACCACCTCCCTCGAGGCCAGGAGCCGAGAGAGTGCGTAGCGGACCTGTCCGTCAGTAAGCCCCGTCGTGGCGACGATCTCGGCAAGTGGCTTCGACTCCGTGAGCGCGGCCAGGAACGGCATCGCCGTTGCGCGTGGTCGAAGGTCTCTTGATTCCCACCCAGCGGAGCGGCTCACCAAGCCCACGGGTCGACCAGGTCGATGCCGGTGTGCGCGAAGTCCTTCGTGTTCCTGGTCGCGCAGGTCGCGGCTCGCGTCCGACAGATGGCCGCGATCTGCGCATCGGCCGTGCTGATCGGCAGGCCCGCGCGTTCCCGCGCCGCGAGGATATCCGCATAGTGCGACGCCGCCACCTCATCGAACGCAAGGATGGAGCCGGAGTCTCGGTAGGTCTGGAGAACGGCGTCGATGTGCTCAGCAAGCACAGACTTGCGGCGGCCCTCCGACAGCCGACGCACACCGGCGAGCAGCTCGGCAAGGGTCACGGCCGTGACGGCCACGTCCCCGGTGAGCGCCCCCAACCAAGCGACGACGGTGGGGTCGGGAGCCGGACGGAGCACCTCCGAGACGACGTTCGTATCTAGGACGATCATCCGAAGTCCACGGCCCGCGCGACGTCTGAGCGCT
>CAYVWO010000487.1:1348-1803 GCA_964455495.1 uncultured Tessaracoccus sp. | reverse complement strand
AAGAACTACCTGATGGCGCGCTGGCTCGAGACCGGGCGCAAGACCCGCGAGGCGCAGGTCAAGACGGTGGGCTACCTGTCCGCCGAGTACCTCCTCGGCCGCCAGCTCGGCAACGCGCTGATGGCCAGCGACCTCAACGACATCGCCGCCCGCGGCCTCGAGCTCTGCGGCCTCGACCTGGCGACGCTGCGCGCACAGGAGGTCGAGCCCGGCCTCGGCAACGGCGGCCTCGGCCGCCTCGCCGCCTGCTTCATCGACTCGCTGGCCACCATGGACGTCCCGTGCATCGGTTACGGCATCCGCTACGAGTACGGCATCTTCCGCCAGACCTTCGTCGACGGCCGTCAGGTCGAGCAGCCCGACACGTGGCTCGAGCTGGGCTCCCCCTGGGAGTTCCCGCACCCCGAGCAGGCGGTGACCGTCGGGTTCGGCGGCCGCGTCGAGGACGTGACCGG
>CAYVWO010000487.1:0-1338 GCA_964455495.1 uncultured Tessaracoccus sp. | reverse complement strand
CACGCGCTGGGTCCCCGCCTGGAACGTGCTGGGCGTGCCCTACAACTACATGGTCCCCGGCTACCTGAACGGCCGCGTGAACACGCTGCGGCTGTGGTCGGCCACCGCCACCAAGGCGTTCGACCTGCAGATCTTCAACTCTGGCGACTACGCGCAGGCCGTCAGCGCGCAGACGTTCGCGGAGAACATCTCGAAGGTCCTCTACCCCGAGGACTCGACGCCGCAGGGCAAGGAGCTGCGCCTGCAGCAGCAGTACTTCTTCGTGGCCTGCTCGCTGCGTGACTTCATCGACAACGAGCTCGAAGAGGGCTTCGACCTGCACAACCTGGCTGAGCGCATCCACTTCCAGCTGAACGACACGCACCCCGTCATCGCGGTGCCGGAGCTGATGCGCATCCTGATCGACGAGAACGACTTCGAGTGGGAGGAGGCGTGGGAGGTCACCAAGCAGTGCTTCTCCTACACCTGTCACACGCTGCTGCCGGAGGCGCTCGAGGTGTGGTCGACCGACCTCCTCGGCCGCCTGCTGCCGCGCCACCTGGAGATCATCTTCCGGATCAACGATGACTTCCTGGCGGAGGTGCGCGAGGCGTTCCCCGGCGACGAGGTCCGCGCCCGCCGCATGTCGATGATCGCCGAGCACCCGGAGCGCGGCGTGCGGATGGCGTTCCTCGCCACCGTCGCCGGCACCAAGGTCAACGGCGTGGCCGCGCTGCACTCGCAACTGCTGGCCGACAAGGTCCTCCCCGACTTCTCGGAGATGTGGCCTGACAAGTTCACCAACGTCACCAACGGCGTCACGCCCCGCCGCTTCGTCCGCATGGCGAACCCGAAGCTCTCCGAGCTCATCAACGACGCCATCGG
Organism: uncultured Tessaracoccus sp.; assembly: GCA_964455495.1. Lineage (GTDB taxonomy): Bacteria > Actinomycetota > Actinomycetes > Propionibacteriales > Propionibacteriaceae > Arachnia. The sequence goes on along the minus strand of CAYVWO010000487.1, from coordinate 474 downwards.
CACCGGCTGGGTGACCGACCTGGAGCGACTGAAGGAGCTCGAGCCGTACGCCGACGACCCGGACTTCCGCGAGCAGTTCCGCGCCGCGAAGGCCTGGAACAAGGTCCGCCTGACGAACGTGCTGCGCGCCCGCGACGGCATCGACCTGCCCGACGGCCACCTGCTCGACGTCATGGTCAAGCGCCTGCACGAGTACAAGCGCCAGAGCCTCAAGCTGCTGCACATCGTGTCGCTGTACGAGCAGGTCGTCTCCGGCAAGCTAACGGTCGACCAGGTCACCCCGCGCACCGTGGTGTTCGGCGCCAAGGCGGCCCCCGGCTACAAGATGGCCAAGGACACCATCCACCTGATCAACAAGGTGGCCGAGGTCGTCAACGCCGACCCCAAGCTGGAGGGACGCCTCAAGGTCGCCTTCCCGGCCAACTACAACGTGACCCTGGCGGAGAAGCTGATCCCCGCCGCCGACCTCAGCGA
>CAYVWO010000486.1:0-1821 GCA_964455495.1 uncultured Tessaracoccus sp. | reverse complement strand
GGCGCGCGACGACGTCGAGCGAGCACACCCCGTGGGGTGTTGTGCCCGCCGCGTGGGCCAGCGTCCACGCGGTCGCGATGCCGACCCTCAGTCCCGTGAACGGCCCGGGACCCATGCCGACGACGAACTCGTCCACGTCCCGCACCGCGACGCCGGCCGCGGCGCAGGCCTCGAGCACCGCGGGCATGAGCGCCTCGGCGTGTGCGCGAGTGTCCTCCACGACGACGCGGGCGAGGGCCTCCCCGTCGACGGCCACGCCGACCGCGACGAAGGCGCTGGTGTCGATCCCGAGCGTGATGGTCATGGCCGCTCCCTTAGCGGGTCGAGGGCGCCGGCCCAGCGCGGGCCGATCCCGGTGAGGTAGACGGTGCGCCCGTCGTCGTCGAGGCCGCGCGCGATGTCGATCTCCAGCCGGTCCTCGCTCAGCCACTCGACGAGGCCAGCGCCCCACTCCACGAGCGTGACGGCGTCGGCGAGGGAGGCGTCGAGGTCGATGTCGGCCAGCTCAGCCGCGTCGCCCAGGCGGTAGGCGTCGACGTGGACCAGCGCGGGGCCGTCGCCGCGGCTGGGGTGCACGCGCGAGATGACGAAGGTGGGCGAGATGATGGCGCCGTCGACGTCCAGGCCCTCGCCGATGCCCTGCGTGAGCGTCGTCTTGCCCGCGCCAAGGTCGCCGGTGGCGACGACGACGTCGCCGCGGCGGAGCACGGAGGCCAGGGCGCGGCCGAGCGCGCGCATGTCGTCGGCGGTTGGTACGTCCACGATCACAGGAAGATCCCTGGCCAGCCAGACGCCGTTCGGGGCGTCGCCGACAATCTCGAATCAGTGGTGGCGCCAGAACGCGACGAGCTCGGGGAACTCGCGGCGCGCGACCAGACGCACGCGGCCGGCGCCCAGATCGGCGGCCAGGCTGAGGGCGCCCTCGACGATCGCGCGGGCCACCCCGTGACCCGAGTACGACGGGAGGACGGACACGCGGCGCAGGGTGGCCACACCGTCGTCGAGGTCGACGAGCAGCCCCCCGACCATCTCGCCCTCCAGCTCGGCGACGACGCCCGCCCCCTCGGTGAGGGATCGGGCGACATCCGCCTCGGTGTCGGAGAGCGCGTCGGCGGGCGGGTCGACGGGACGCCGGGCGGCGAACGCCTCCCGGATCACGCGCAGCAGGCGCGGCGCGTCGTCCGGGGTCGCCGCGCGCAGGGTCAGGTCAGTGTCCATCGCCCGCCGATACTAGTAGCGGTCGCGGCGCTGCCGGCCCCGCTGCCCGCCGTACCCCCCACGTCCGCCGTGCCCGCCACGACCGCCGCGGGGGCCGTCGGGGCGACGCCGCTGCTGCTGCTTCGGCGCGATCAGGGCCTGGTACTCGGCGTCGGCGATCGGCTCACCCGAGGTGGGGCGGGCGCCGGTGGCGACGAACAGCTCGTCGGAGCTGGGCTCGACGGGCATGGCCTCGACGGGCACGCCCGCCTGGCCGAGAAGGCGGCGCGACATCTTGCGCTGGTGCGGCAGCACGATGCTCGCCACGATGCCCTCGTTCCCGGCGCGCGCAGTGCGCCCGGCGCGGTGCAGGTAGTCCTTCGAGTCGTGCGGCGGGTCCACCTGCAGCACGAGCGTCACGTCGTCGACGTGGATGCCGCGGGCCGCGACATCGGTGGCGACCAGCACGGGGACGGTGCCCTCGCGGAACGCCGTGAGGATGCGCGCACGCGCGCCCTGCGTCAGGCCGCCGTGCAGCGAGCCCGCCATGACGCCGGCCTCGCGGAGCTGGCCGGCGATTCGGTCCGTGCCCAGCTGCGTGCGGGCGAAGAGGACGGTGCGGCC
>CAYVWO010000485.1:0-1825 GCA_964455495.1 uncultured Tessaracoccus sp. | reverse complement strand
AGGATGCTGCCGACGTAGGGCAGCCCCGTCGTCTGGTGGTTCGCGCCGCCGTTCAAGCCGATCACGGTGACGCCGGACAGGTCGCGGGGCCGCAGGTGCGTGGCAATCGACGACGTCGTCGTGCCCCAGGCGACGCCGACGGTGTCGCCGTCGGTCACGAGCTCGCCGAGGATGTCCGCGGCGGTGCGCGCTACCTGGTCGAGCCGGAAGACGTTGCTCGCGCCAGGACGCACCTGGACGATGTGGGCGTTGACGCGGAAGTGCTGTTGGAACAGGTCGGCGAGGCGGCCGAGCGGGCGGTCGGGGTCGACGATGGTGACCCGGACGAGGCCGCGCTCGCGGGCCTCCTTGAGCAGGCGCGAGACCGTCGATCGCGACACCCCGAGGTGGTGCGCGATGGCATCCATCGTCTCCGCTTGCACGTAATACATCCGCGCGACGGTGATCAGTGCTTCACTGCTCTTGTCGGCCATCAACGCCCTCCCGTCGCCGTGCGGTGCACCCCCGCCACGCTACGACGGAGCATAGTGCATGAACGTGCATAGAGCTTGCGCTAAACGTGCAGAGGCGGAAATGTTGCCCTCACAAGCAAAGGAGCCAACATGAGCGTACTTACACCCGAACAGCGCGCCTCCTCTCTCGAGGCCATGAAGTCCGAAACCTTCGACGTCCTGGTGATCGGCGGCGGCGTCACCGGCGCGGGCATCGCCCTCGACGCTGCGGCCCGCGGCCTCAAGACGGCCGTCATCGAGGGACAGGACTGGGCGTCCGGCACGTCGTCGCGGTCCTCGCGCCTGGTCCACGGCGGCCTGCGCTACCTCTACAACCTCGACTTCAAGCTGGTCGCCGAGGCGCTCAAGGAGCGCGGCCGCCTGCTGTCGCACATCGCCCCCCACCTCGTCGAGGCGCAGCCGTTCCTGTGGCCGCTGAAGCAGCCGGTGATCGAGCGCGCGTACTCCGCGGTCGGCGTCGGCATGTACGACGCCCTGGCCGTCATCGGCGCGGGCGGCCACAAGACGGTGCCGCTCCAGAAGCACCTCTCCAAGAAGGGCGCCATGCGCCGCTTCCCTGAGGTCAAGCAGAACGCCCTGCGCGGCGCGATCGAGTTCTACGACGCCCGCGTCGACGACGCCCGCCTCGTCATCACGCTGGTGCGCACCGCGCTCAAGTACGGCGCCGAGGCCGCGAGCCGCGTCCGTGTCACCGGCATCCTGAAGGACTCGCGCGGCCACGCGACGGGTGTCTCCGCCGTCGACCTCGAGTCGGGCGAGGAGCTCACCATCAAGGCCAAGCGCCTCATCAACGCGACGGGCGTGTGGACCGAGGAGACCCAGGACATGGCCGGCGGCACCGGTGGCCTCAAGGTGCTCGCCAGCAAGGGCATTCACATCGTGGTGCCGCGCGAGCGCATCAACGCCCGCTCCGGCATGTTCCTGCGCACCGAGAAGTCGGTGCTGTTCATCATCCCGTGGCGCCACTACTGGGTGATCGGCACCACCGACACCGCGTGGCACGAGCAGCTGAAGCACCCCGTGCCCACCGCGGCCGACATCGACTATGTGCTGGACCACGCCAACGCCGTCCTGTCCGCCAACCTGACCCGCGACGACGTGATCGGCACCTACGCCGGGCTGCGGCCGCTGCTGCAGCCCGTCGGGCACGACGAGGCCAAGTCGGCCAAAGTGTCGCGCGAGCACACGACGCTGGAGGCGGCGCCCGGCCTCGTGGTCATCGCCGGCGGCAAGTACACGACCTACCGCGTCATGGCGGCGGACGCCGTCGACGTCGCCCTGGGCACGGAGGTGGCCAAGGCCAAGCCGTCGAT
>CAYVWO010000484.1:0-1839 GCA_964455495.1 uncultured Tessaracoccus sp. | reverse complement strand
CTGCTGCAGCGCGAGGAAACCGATCCGAACATGGCTCGCCCGGCGGCCACCGTCGTCGGCGCGGTCCTGGTGCTGGTACGTGCCGCGATCGGCGCCGTCGTGCTCGCGGGCGTGATGCGTGGGTGGGACGGCCTCCTGAGCGCCGTCGACTCCGCGGTAGAGGTGCTGGGCTTCGCCAGCGACGGGGCCCCGTGGCTGCGCGCCGTGGTGTTCGACATCTACACGACCTTCATCGCGTGGCTGACGAGGGAGCAGGAACTCACCTTGTCGGGCAGCATCTACTCGCTGGCCATCGACATCCTGATCCTGCTGGCGCTCTCGAGCCAGGCGGCCGCGTCCTACGCGCGACGAAACGACCCCGTCGGGTAGGAAACCCAACGAGAGGGAGAGTCAGCCGACGGGGGCCCAGACCGGGCCCGTCTCCCCCAACTTCTCGTCGAGCTTCGCGAACAGCGGCGACGGCTTGTCGAGCGGCGTGCCGGGCACGACCGGGCGCGAGGCCCAGGTCGCCTGCTGCGCGGCGTAGTCGCCCTGCAGCGTCGGGTAGGTGAGCTCGCCGTCGGCCACCTCGACGATCTGCGGCTGCGCGGCCCACAGGCCCTCGCCGCCCAGCGCCTCGAACACCTTTTGCGCCGAGTGGGGAAGGAAGGGCGTCAGCAGCGTGTTGCAGTCGGAGACCACCTGGAGCGTGACGTGCAGCACGGTATCGCGGCGCCGAAGGTCATCCTTCAGCTTCCACGGCTCCATGTCGGAGACGTACTTGTTGGCCAGGCCGACGATGCGCATCGCCTCGGTGATGCCCGCCTTGAAGCGGCGCGCCGCGATGTGCTCGCCGACCACGTCGAACGCGGCAACCGCGGCGTCGAGCAGCGCCCGGTCGTCGTCCGTCAGCTCCGCCGGGGCGGGGATGCCGCCGTTGTTCTTGTGCGCCATGGAGATCGAGCGGTTGACGAGGTTTCCCCACTCGTTGGCCAGCTCGAAGTTCGTGCGGCGGACGAACTCGTCCCACGTGAAGTCCGTGTCCTGGTTCTCCGGGCCGGCCACCGCGATGTAGTAGCGCAGTGCGTCGGGGCCGAACTCGGCGAGGAAGTCGCCGACGAAGATGGAGGCGCCGCGCGACGACGAGACCTTGGAGCCCTTCATCGTCATGAACTCCGAGCTCACGACCTCGGTGGGCAGCTGCAGCTCGCCCAGCGCGGGCCGGATCTCGCCGCCCAGCTCGCCCTGCCCGTTGGCGCCGAGCAGGATGCCGGGCCAGATGACGGAGTGGAAGACGATGTTGTCCTTGCCCATGAAGTAGTAGCTGAGCGCCTCGGCGTCGTTCCAGAACGCGCGCCACGCCTCCGGGTCGCCGGAGCGCTTCGCCCACTCGACGGAGGCCGACAGGTAGCCGATCACGGCGTCGAACCACACGTAGATCCGCTTCATGGGGGCGTCACGCCAGCCGTCGAGCGGGATGGGTACGCCCCAGTCGAGGTCGCGGGTGATGGCGCGCTCGCGGATCTCCTTCAGGAGGTTGTGGGAGAACTTGAGGACGTTCGGCCGCCAGTCTTCGCGGCTTCCCAGCCACTCGGTGAGCTGCGGCGCGACCTTCGGCAGGTCGAGGAAGAAGTGCTCCGTCTCGATGAACTCAGGGGTTTCGCCGTTGATCTTCGACTTGGGATCGATCAGGTCGGCGGGATCGAGCTGGTTGCCGCAGTTGTCGCACTGGTCGCCCCGCGCGTTGTGGTAACCGCAGAGCGGACAGGTGCCCTCGATGAACCGGTCGGGCAGCGTGCGGCCGGTCGATGGCGAGATGGCGCCCATCTGCGTCTTCGCGACGATGTAGCCGTTGTTGTA
>CAYVWO010000483.1:1629-1846 GCA_964455495.1 uncultured Tessaracoccus sp. | reverse complement strand
CGCTATTATCTACTCTGTTTTCTATGCTTTAATCTACGTTTTAGCATTAGTAGGTGGATTAATTGCCGACAAAACCAAAAAGTACAAATCCACTATTATCGCAGGTTTGGTATTGATGACTATTGGATATGTCCTCATCGCCATTCCTACCAAAACACCTGTGGAAAACTTTCCGCTCATTTTGAACATACAATTGCAATTCATAAAGGAGAAGCAG
>CAYVWO010000483.1:359-1619 GCA_964455495.1 uncultured Tessaracoccus sp. | reverse complement strand
TTGGGTTACACTTGTTTCGGACTGTTTGCCATAGCCTTTGGTAATGGTTTGTTTAAAGGTAACTTACAAGCAGTTGTTGGTCAGCTTTATGACAACCCACAATATGCTGAAAAGCGAGAAACAGGATTCCAAATTTTCTACATGTTTATTAACGTTGGTGCTATGTTTGCTCCTATCATGGCAGTAGGTTTAAGAAACTGGTGGGTACAAAATAATGGGTTCAAGTTTAATGCAGACCTTCCTGCTCTTTGTAACCAATATTTAGCCGGCACAATCACTCCTGAAGCTCAAACACGTTTAACAGAATTGGCAACTCAAGTTGGAGATACAACCGGCAATTTAACTGACTTTGCTAATCAGTACCTGAATATCTTTATGGAGGGATATCACTACTCGTTCGGTATTGCCATTTTTGCAATGCTTATTTCATTGACTATATTCCTAGTAAATAAAGCTAAATTACCCGATCCTGCACAAAAATCTGTTGAGGCTAAACAAAGCACTCAAGAAGTTGAAATGGATATCAAAGAAATTAGACAACGTATGTATGCACTATTTGCTGTTTTTGGCGTTGTTATTTTCTTCTGGTTCTCATTCCACCAAAATGGACAAACCCTTACACTTTTTGCCAGCGACTACACAAAAATGATTAATATTAACCTAGGTTTCACAACTTTACAGGGAGCTGAAGTATTCCAGGCATTTAATCCTATTTTTGTTGTTTGTCTTACACCTATAATCATCGGACTGTTCGGTTGGATGCGTAATAAAGGATGGGAAGTTTCTACTCCTAAGAAAATTGCAATAGGTATGGGAATTGCTGCTTTAGCTTTTGGTATCATGACATTAGGTTCTATCGGATTACCAGATGCAGCAGAAAGAACTGCAATGGGCGGACTGGATGAATCTATGCGTGTTTCTCCATTCTTGTTGATTATTACTTATCTTGTTTTGACTGTGGCTGAACTATTTATTTCTCCACTGGGAATTGCTTTCGTTTCGAAAGTTGCACCTCCAAAATATCAAGGTATCATGCAAGGTGGATGGCTCAGTGCCACTGCTTTAGGAAACCAACTACTTTTCATCGGTGTAATTTTCTACAATAGCATTCCTGTATGGGCAACCTGGATGATTTTTGTTGTAGCTTGTTTGATCTCTATGACCATCATGTTATCCATGCTTAAATGGCTCGAAAAAGTAGCAAGCTAATAAATATTTTAAGAAATAACTATGAAAGAGGCTGTCTGCACAAGGCAGCCT
>CAYVWO010000483.1:0-349 GCA_964455495.1 uncultured Tessaracoccus sp. | reverse complement strand
TTAGAATTTAGAGTTTAGAATTTAGAATTATTTGATTATTAGGTGTTTAGATTCAAAATTGGATTCATTTTATATTTTAATTTTTTCTTCTTTTTGGAAATAAAAAAATTGGGGGGCAGGTTATATTTTGTCTTTGTGGTCAATTTATCACCCCACTCTGGAATGTTATACCATTTTTAATATGCAGTGATCAATTACGAATTACGAATTACGAATTACGACCGGTTGGTCTCATATCTAAATTCAATAGCCCCGTAGGGGTGACATGATGAAGTAAAGTCGAAAGTCGAAAGTCGGAAGGCGAAAGTATTTGTTATTAATTGAATATTGAGAGTTAAAAAATGGCAAA
>CAYVWO010000482.1:0-1851 GCA_964455495.1 uncultured Tessaracoccus sp. | reverse complement strand
CTTCCCGACGGGCTGACCGCTCAGCAAGCGGCCGCGCTCGGCACCGCCGGGTACACCGCTGCGCTGTCCGTGCTGCGGATCATCGGCGAGGGCATCCGCCCTGACCAGGGCCCGGTCCTGGTGACCGGCGCGACGGGTGGTGTCGGCTCGATCGCGACGATGCTGCTCGCGACGGCCGGCTTCGACGTCACGGCTACCACCGGCCGCGTCGACCAGTTCGACGCCTACCTCCGCGACCTGGGTGCCACCGAGGTGCTCCCCCGCACCGAACTCGAGGGCGCCGGGCGCCCGCTCCAGAAGGCCGTCTACTCGGCCGTCGTCGACTCCGTCGGCGGCGAGACCCTCGCGAACGCGATCGCCCGCACGAAGCCGCACGGCATCGTCACGGCCTGCGGGCTGGCCGGCTCGCCTGCGCTTCCGTCGTCGGTGATGCCGTTCATCCTGCGGGGAGTGACGCTGGCGGGCATCGACTCGGTGTGGGCCGACGCGGACGACCGGGCCGACGCCTGGCGCATCCTCGCCCGCGGCGTCGACCCCGACCGCCTCGACGCCATGACCAGCAGGATCGGCCTCGACGGCGTGATCGCCGCGGGCGAGGACCTGCTGGCCGGAAAGCGCCACGGCCGCACCCTCGTCACGATCTGACGGCGGCGCGCACCTACAGCGCGACGAACGGCTGATCGGGGGCGGCGTCGATGATGCCGACGGAGGCCAGGAACTCGCCCATCCTGCCGAAGGCGGCCTGGTCGACGGCGACGCTCACCTTCCCGTCGACCAGCCACAGCTCGCTCGTCGCCTTCAGGACCGCGGCGGCGGACTCGCGCTGCGTCGGGTCGGCGAGCGCGGGCACCTGCGCGGCGGTGGCGTCGAGCGCGATCTCCGGGTCCGCGATGATCGCCTCCTCCGCCTTGCGCATGCCCTCGGCGATGGCGCGCAACACGTCCTCGCTCGGGCCGCCCGCGGTGATCAGGCTGGGGCCGACCAGCTGCGGCTCCACGGCGTCGACCACCGGAACCGACGTGACCGCCTGGCCCTGGGCCCGAAGCTGGACGAGTTCGTTGTTGCGGAACCCCATGATGAAGTCGACGTTGTCGCTGGCCAGCGCCGAAAGCTGGGTGTAGCCGATGTCCTGGAGGGTGACGTCGGCCTCGGTGAGCCCCGCCTGGTGGATCGCGACCAGCGCCGCGTAGTAGCTGGACCCGAAGTGGCCGGGGATGCCAAGCCGCTTGCCGTCGAGAATCCACAGCGGGTTCTCGGGCAGCTCGGTCTCGCCGATGCCCATCACCTCCAGCGGGTAGGTCTGGTACGCCGTCGCGAACGACTTCAGCGTCTTGCCTCCCGCCGCGGCGACCATCGCCTCGTCGGCGGAGGCGAACACCACGTCCTCTTCGCCCTTCAGCACCGCGCCGAACACGTCCTCCTGCTCGCCGTGGTGGCGAAGCGTCACGTCGAGGCCCTCGAACAGCCCCAGCTCCACTCCCACGTAGAACGGGCTGAACTGCACGTTCGGGATGTAGGTGAGGCCGACGGTGACCTTCGTGGCTCCCGGGGCCGACGGCGCGGGTGCGGCGCCAGTGCAGGCGCTGAGGCCGAGGGCGACGCCGGCGGCGAGGCCCCCAAACAAGAGGTGGCGGCGAGCGATCATGAGTCTTCTCCTTGGAGTCGAGCGACGGCGGCCCGCTCTGCGAGCTGGACCAGGTAGTAGAGGGTCATGGCGGCCAGCGAGATCCAGGCCACGACGGCGAATACGGCGGCGGTGTCGGCGGCCTCGCGCGAGAGGGTGAGCAGCGTCCCGAGCCCGGAGCCGCCCATCACCATCTCGCCGACGACTGCGCCCGTGACCGAGAGCGT
>CAYVWO010000481.1:735-1854 GCA_964455495.1 uncultured Tessaracoccus sp. | reverse complement strand
GTCACGGGTCGCGACCGTCGAGCCGGGGACAGGGGCCGAGGTGTGCAATGACTGCACACCTGACCTGCGGTCATACGCGGCTTGCCGCGGGCTCACACCGACGACGGGCGCGATAGCCCGCGTGCTCATGTCCTGCGCGGACAGCAGCCCGACGAGATGACGGCGGACGTCGGCAGGCGGTCAGCAAGATTCAGCACCGCGAGGTGACAACTCAGTTGTCACCTGCCGAGCGGATCCGCTGGCGGAAAGTGGCGAAATTAGCCACTTTCGACCCGGCCACCGGCGAGGTCGTCCCGGCGCCCCCGCCATGGCCACCGCGCTGGTGCTCGCGGCCGACGGTCGGCGCGGTGAGGGGCGGTGGCGGCGCGGGTCGATAAACGAAGATCTTCGTTTATCGACCACGGCCAAATCCCTTGAGCAGTGCGGCGTCGTCCTCGACTTCGCGCCGGACCTGGCCGACGCGGTGATCGCGGGCACGGTCGCGCTCGATGCCGGAAGGTTCCCGGAGCCGGGAAATTCCGACCCTCAGGCGGCGGCGCCGACCAGTTGCTCGGCTGCGCCTTGCTGCTGAAGGGCGCGGCGCGCGGCGAACCGTGAGCCGACGGCGGGTCGCGGCCCGCTCAGCAGCGTGCCGGTGACCGGCCGGGCCGGTTCCCGCCAGCCGTCTTCCCTCTTTAGAGGAGAGGGCTCCTCCCCAGTTATGGATGGACCCCGGCGTTTCTGGCGCAGGGACTTGGTGAACCTCAACCCGGCCTCAGCGATCCGGCGAGCCGTTGCCCTGGCCCGCTCTAGGACTTTTGGGCCGGCTTCCTCCCTGGCCCTGCTCACCGTGTCGGCCAGCTGGACCTTTGACACGCGGATGAATGACGCGGTCGGGGCGCCGTCGACGATCCCGCCGCGATCCCACGTCAGCAGCCCGGCTTCCTCGAGCTCGTGGAGCTTCCGACGCACCCACACTTCGGAGTACCCGGCAGCGTCGGCGATCTGCGGCGCTGTCGTCAACCCCTGACCTGACGCGCCGAGGAGTCGGCCGAGGGCGTGGAGGATAGCGCGGGTGGCTGCCCAGTAGCGGCCAGCGAACGGCCCCCACCCTGCCCGGGCCAAGGCATCGACGAGCAC
>CAYVWO010000481.1:0-725 GCA_964455495.1 uncultured Tessaracoccus sp. | reverse complement strand
TCCGGCGGTTGCTCATGCCGCCGCCGTCTCGATGGCCCGCTCAGCACGTTCGGAGAGCTCAGCGACGGACACGCCGAGCAGCGGGCAGATGGCGACCAGCTCACCGAACAGGAACGGCCTGCCCGTGCCTGCCAGTCGTCGTTGCATCGTCACCGTCGACACCCCTGCCGCGCGCGCCAGCTCGACCCGAGACACCCGCGCCGCCCGAGCAGCGGCGCGCAGCTCGACCAGCAACGCCGCGTGGAGCCGCTCAGCCCATGCCCGCGTGTTCATGCCGTCACCGCCTGCCGGGAGCGCCGGAGAACCACGTCGACGGCGTACTCGATCACGCCGCGGTCGTCCTCGCCGTAGGGCACGAACTCGCGTGCCAGCATGTCGTTGCCACGCCACACCGTCAGCGACCCGACGATGTCGACCGCCCAACTGTTCATCCCGGCCGGGGTGTAGTGCTCGTGCTTGCCGACGTGCCGCAGTTCCAGCCCGCCGCCCAGGTCGACCGTCACCGGGAACGGAGACTTGCACCCCGTCGCCCAGGTCACCAACTCGCCGATGGTGTCGTAGTCGCTCATCGCCCGACCGCCTCGACAGAGAGCCCGACGAGCCCCCAGGCCGCCGCAGCGGCCCGGGCCTGCAACGCCGGATTGTCACCCGCTAGCCGCGACAGCTCCCCGGCGATCCCGGCCACGTCATCGACCCGTCCACCGGCTTCAAGCCGCGCCGCCAGC
>CAYVWO010000480.1:457-1869 GCA_964455495.1 uncultured Tessaracoccus sp. | reverse complement strand
AGCGCAGGATCTGCAGTTCACCGCCGAAGACCTCGTGCCAGTGCTCCATCGCCTCGCCGGTCGTGCCGGGCAACGCAATATAGGTGGCGAGATTCTGTGTCATGCCGCAACGCTACCCGCCTTACCGCGGCATCGGCATCCCGCCGCTGAAGCCTCCTCCCCCGAAGCCACCGCCTCCGAGGCCGCCTCCCCCGAAGCCGCCGGTCGACGAGTCGCTGCTCGGGATCGCCTGCGAGGCGTCGGAGAGCACCACCTGATCGCCCGGCCTCAGGCCGTCGAGCACCTCGACGTGGGTCGTGCCCCGGATGCCGAGCGTGACCCTCGCCGTCGCCGTCGTGCCGTTGCCGTAGGTGGTGACGGTGCCCGCGTCGGACCCGGTGAGCGTGACGGCGGAGATCGGGACCAGGACCGCGTCGCCGGCCGCGGCGACCGTCACCACGACGGTGGCGGAGGTGCCGACGATGAGGCTCTCGTCGCGCTCGTCCACGGCGACGGTGACCGAGTAGGTCGACTCCCCGCTCGTGGGCAGCAGCGCGATCGTGCCGACGGCGCCCGCGGACTCGCCTCCGGTGTCGGAGGTGACGGTCACGTCCTGGCCGACCTCGACCTTGCCGATGTCGTCGACGGGCACCTCAATGGCGACCGAGACGGCATCGGTGGTGCGCACCGTCGCCTGGTCATCGGCGCCTGCGGTCTGGCCGACGGTGAACGGCAGGGCGGTGAGCACCCCCGTCGCCGGGGCCTTGAGCGTGGCGCGCTCCAGCGCGAGTTCGGCGCTCGTGAGCGTGAGTTCCGCCTCCTCCAACGCGGCCTCAGCCTGCGCGACGGTCTTGGTCTGGCCGCCCATTCCCGACCCGCCCGTGGTCCCGCCGGACGGGGTGCTCCCCGACGGCGTGGTCCCGGAGCCGCTGCCGCTCGGCAGCGAGCCGCCGGTCGACTTGTCCGAGCCGCCCGGCGTGGAGCCGCCGCTCGACGGCTGCTCCGTCGGCTGTGCGGAGGGCTGGTCGCCGCCAGGGGTTTCCGTTCCGCCCGGGGTATCCGTGGTCGGCTGGTCGTCGTCGCCCGCGTCCGGGGTGGACACCAGCGCCTCTGCCGCCGCGACGAGGGCCTCGACGGCCTTGTCCTCGGCCGCGCGAGCGTCGGTGAGCGCCTTCTCCACCGGTTCGAGACCCTCCAGCGCCGCGATGCACGCGGCGTTGTCGCCGGCCTCGTCGCTCGCGGAGTAGTCCGCGTTCGATAGCGCGGGGTTCGCGGTCAACCCTGCCGCGTCGTCGGCGGGGTCCTCCGTGGGTTCGTCGCTCGGCTCGGCGGTGGGCTCCTCCGTCGGCTCGACGGTGGGCTCGGCCGTGGGTTCGACGGTCGGCTCCGCCGTGGATTCCTCGGTCGGCTCGGAGGTCGGCTCGACGGTCGGC
>CAYVWO010000480.1:0-447 GCA_964455495.1 uncultured Tessaracoccus sp. | reverse complement strand
CCGCGGTCGCGGAGGCGAGTTCGGAGCTGAACGTGGTCCAGGCGGCGCTGGTCGCGGCGCGCGCCGTGGCCAGATCGGCCTTGGCCTTCGCGAGCTGGGCGGCCCCGTCGTCGGCGCCTCCGGGGGTCTCCCCTCCCGGCATGTCGGCGCTACCCGAGTCGCCCTTCTCGGTGTCGCCCTTGTCCGAGCCGCCGTTGTCTGACGGCGTGGTGCCGCCGGCGGACTCCGACGACGTGTTCCCGGGGCCGGTACCGCTCGGCGTGCTACCGGACGTCGACCCGGTCGAGCCGCCGGCGGAACTCGAGGAGCCCGAGCTGGTGGAGGAACTGGTGCTCGAGTCGTCGTCCTCGGCGTCCTCCGCGTCGGCGAGGTCCTCCTCGGCCTGGGCGACCCCGAGCTCGGCCTCGTCCACCGCGCGCTGAAGCTCGGTGTCGTCGATGGTGGCAA
>CAYVWO010000479.1:1540-1872 GCA_964455495.1 uncultured Tessaracoccus sp. | reverse complement strand
TACTCCGACAAGCTGCGCGTCAAGACGCCGAGCGTCAACCAGTTGCTCGGCAAGCTCTCGGGCGGCAACCAGCAGAAGGTCGTCATCGCCAAGTGGCTCGTCCGTGACTGCGACGTCCTGATCTTCGACGAGCCCACCCGCGGCATCGACGTCGGTGCCAAGGAGGAGATCTACGGCCTGATCGAGGAGCTCTCCTCGCAGGGCAAGGCGATCGTCGTCATCTCGTCCGAACTGCCCGCGGTGCTGCGCGGGTGCCAACGAATCGCCGGCATGGCCAGCGGCCGCATGAGTGGCGTCCGCGGAAACGCCGAGGCCCCCCAGGCAAGCAAGAT
>CAYVWO010000479.1:0-1530 GCA_964455495.1 uncultured Tessaracoccus sp. | reverse complement strand
CCGCTCGGTTGAGACCCCCGCGAACGAACCGTCCAAGCTGGTCACCACGCTGAAGTCGTCGCTCCAGCAGCTGTTCGTCTTCGGCGCCCTGATCGCGGTCTACATCTTCTTCATGATCTTCGCCCGCGGCTTCGCGGCGCCGACCATCCTGCCCGACATCCTGCTGCGTGCCGCGCCGATCGGCATCATGGCCCTCGGCGCGACGTTCGTCATCGCCACCGGCGGCATCGACCTCTCGGTCGGCACGGGCATGTCGCTCGCCGCGGTCATGACCGCCTGGTTCCTCGGCGCCGACTTCATGGGCCTGCCCCTGATCGTCGGCCTGATCCTGGCCCTGCTGTTCGGCGGCCTGATGGGCTTGGTCAACGGCCTGAACATCTCGTTCCTCGGCCTGCCACCGTTCATCGCCACGCTCGGCATGATGCTCGTGGCCCGCGGCCTCGCGCTGGTCATCTCCGACACCCGCCCGATGCAGATCGGCACCCCCGGCTTCCGCGACCTGTCGACGACCATGACGATCCCCGGCATCCCGAACGCCGCGGTCATCTTCATCGTGCTCGCCGTCATCGCCGCCGTGTTGCTCGGCAAGACCCTGCTGGGCCGCTACGCCCTGGCCATCGGTTCCAACGAGGAGGCCACCCGCCTGTCCGGCGTCAACGTCAAGGTCTGGAAGACCCTCGTCTACGTCACCGCCGGTGTCTTCATCGCCGCCGGCGCCATCCTGTACGCCGCCCGCACCGGCGTCGTCCAGCCCGCCGAGGGCCTGGGCATGGAGCTCAACGTCATCGCGGCCGTCGTCATCGGTGGCACGTCGCTGGCCGGTGGCCGCGCCAACATCCTCGGCACCGTGGTGGGCGCCCTGCTCATGCAGACGATCATCACCGGCCTGCAGATGATGCAGGTCAACCAGTCCTGGCAGTTCGTCGTCACGGGCGTCATCGTCCTGGCCGCCGTCTTCGCCGACAACGTCCGCCGCAGCCGGGCTGCAGCGGTCTGACCCCGATCCACTCGCCCACCACACAACCCACAGATTTGTCCCACAGCAGGACGCACCGTCCGGGTCAAACACCAACCGAAAGGAATTCCACCATGAGGCGTTCATTCAAGACCCTCGTCGCAGCGGGCGCCGCCGCCCTGCTGCTCAGCGCGTGCTCCCAGGGCGCGACCCCCGCCAACACCGCTGCGGGCACCGGTGCCCCGGCGGCCGGCGGCGACAAGGGCACGATCTATCTCGTGTCCAAGGGCTTCCAGCACCGCTTCTGGCAGGCCGTCAAGGAAGGTGCCGAGAAGGCCGGTGAGGAGTTCGGCTACAAGATCGAGTTCGTCGGCCCCCCGAGCGAGAAGGACGTCACCATCCAGCTCGACCAGCTCGAGACCGCGCTCGCGACGCAGCCCAAGGCCATCGGCCTCGCCGCGCTCGACACGGCCGCCGCGTCCGACGTGCTGAAGAAGATCGCCGACGCCAAGATCCCGCTGATCGCCTTCGACTCCGGTGTCGACTCGGACGCCCCGCTCACCACGGTGCAGACC
>CAYVWO010000478.1:1291-1883 GCA_964455495.1 uncultured Tessaracoccus sp. | reverse complement strand
CGATCGCGAAATTGCGCTCACGCTCAACCTCGAACGAGACCCGGATCAGCGCCAGCGTGGCCGGCATCATCGCCGCCGCGCCCACCGCCAGCACCGCACGCGCCGCGATCAGCAGACCCGCCGACGGCGCGAACGCCGCCCCCAACGACGCCACCCCGAACACCACCAGACCGATCAAAAACATCCGCCGGTGCCCGATCCGGTCCCCCAGCGTGCCCGAGCCCAGCAACAGGCCCGCCATCACCACCGGATAGGCGTTGATGATCCACAAGCTCTGCGACCCCGACGCCCCCAACTCCTCGGTCAACGTCGGCAACGCCGTATACAGGATCGAGTTGTCCAGAGTGATCAACAGCAGCCCCGCCGCCACCGTCACCAGCAGACCCCACCGCTGCCGCTTGCTCAAACTCACGTCATCACACCTTTCCGGAACCGAACTATCACCACCCGTAACTATACCATACGTACGGTACAGTTACGACTGGTGATAGGTGGCCGGGCTCCACACCAGCCTTGAACGCACAACCCGGACCCTCAGAAAGACACCGAAGCGGACAGCGCGCACGTGCAGCAGTCCCAACAGAGCCTCCCG
>CAYVWO010000478.1:0-1281 GCA_964455495.1 uncultured Tessaracoccus sp. | reverse complement strand
CCTCCCGAGAACCGGCACACCACCCGTCGCAACAGCCGCACCAACGACCCCACCCAGCTGACGCCCCCTGCACCCCGATGCACACCTGAACAGCATGGATTACGAACGCTTCGAATACTTGCTTACGCCGGTTGGGTGATCGGCGATGGGTGTCTTCCCCGACTTCGACGGGCTCGGCGGTATCGGAGACCTCCGCGCCGTGGTCGGCGCGCTCCTGACGTTCGTCCTGATCGTCGCCGTCCTCATGCTGATCGTCTCGGCGATCGTCTGGGCCATCGCAACGGCCCACGGCAACTACGCCACCGCCAGCAACGGACGAATCGGAGTCCTCGTCGCCGTCGGTGCCGCCGTCCTCGCCGGAGGCGGCGTCGCCTGGATGAACTGGCTCCTCAACCTCGGCCAACAGCTCTGACACCGAACACCTCTGAGCCCGTTGATGCCCACGTCCTCACCGGCGTGGGCATTGCTATTCCGTCGCCGAGGGGTCACGGGTGCACCTGTGGCGTGTACCCCGTCTGCGAGTTCGTGGGCGGGCCGCCCGTCGCCAAGGAGACCTACCGTGTTCGATCTGCTCGCCAACGTCATGTCCGCGCCGCTGCTGGTGCCGATGGACATCAACATCGACCCCAACACCAACGGCCTGCCGGGGATCAACCAACTGCGCACCATCGTCGGCGCGGTGATGACCATCGGCCTCATCCTGTCCGTTCTCGCGCTGATCGTGTCCGCGATCGTGTGGGGCTTCGGTGCGAACTCCTCCAACCCGCACCTCGCCTCGCGCGGGAAGATCGGCGTCCTCGTCTCCTGCGGCGCGGCGGTGATCTGCGGCGCGAGCGTGACGCTCATCAACTTCTTCTGGAACGTCGGCCAGTCCGTCTGACCCGCCCGTCGTCGTCGAGAGTGCTGGTGTTCGTGATGGGCGTGTGCGACGTTCCCGTGATCTCCTCGGTCTGCGATGCCGTCGGCGAAGGGGCCGCGTCTCTGGTCGCGGCCCCGTTCGACTGGCTCGCCCAGGCGATGGGTGCCGCCGCCGGGTGGCTGTTCGAGGCGGTCTGGTCGGTCTTCGACACCACGACGCTGGTGGATGTCACCAAGCCCGGCTACATCGCCGTCTACAACCTGCTGTTCGGCATCGCGGTCTTCGTGATGCTGATCTTCTTCTGCCTCCAACTCATCACCGGCCTGATCCGCCGCGACCCCACCGCCCTCACCCGAGCCGCCTTCGGCCTGGCGAAGTCCGTCCTCGGGTCGTTCGTGGTCATCACGCTGACGGCGCTGCTG
>CAYVWO010000477.1:0-1884 GCA_964455495.1 uncultured Tessaracoccus sp. | reverse complement strand
TTCCTCAGTCCAGGTGAGGAAAGTGATCAGGCCGCGCAGCGATGCTTTGAGGTGCCGAGCTGCGCCGATAGCGATGTCGCCTGCGGCATCTCGGCTGGCTCGGCGCATCAGCACCCATCGAGTGTAGGTGCGCAGCATTTGGCGGTGTTCGGCGGAGGCTCCGCCGATGGTGTGCGTCGCCCAGGCCATCAGCTGCCGCGTGGCCGCCGCATCGCGCGGCAGGGCACCGGAGTCGAGGAGGAGCGTGCGCAGGTAGATCAATGGCTTGCTCGGTCGAGGCGCGTCCAGTATGGACTCGATTGGGGCTCGCGCGGATGCGATGTCACGCAGCAGGTCCGTGCTCGGCCCCATGTGCAGCCACTTGATGATCTGGGCCGGGCGAGGCTGCGCGAGCAGGTAGTCACGCAGTGCCTGCATCGGAGGAAGGAACTCACCGTCGGGGCCGGTGAGGATATCGTCGCAACGATCGCTGAGGACACACTTTCCGCAGAGGCGACCGTAGTTGTGTTCTTCGCTGCCGCAGCGTCGGCAGGCGTAACGAGGAGGCTGACCGGCGCAGCCCGCGCAGCACGGGAGGTCGTCGGCACCGAGGAACGCGAGGATGCGCTTCTCGTCGCATCCGGGGCAGGGTGCCGGGTTGCGGAGGATGCGGTTGTGGCAGGCGAAGCAGTGCGGGCCGTGGAGGATGTTCACGGCGATCTTCTTCTCCTGACCGCACGACACGCAGAGTCGCAGACGCTTCGGGAAGCAGTTCAGGCAGACCCGTCGCCCGTCGACGCGCCCGACGGTGGTGACGGTCTTCCCGCAGTCGTCACAGGTGAACGTCGGCATGCCCTCCGGCCCGCAGCGCTGGCAGACGCGCTGCCCATCGGTGTTGGTGGCGGTGAGCTTCTTCATCCGCAGACAATCGGGGCACTCCCCGTAGGAGCGGCGCTGCGCGCAGCGGAAACATTCGCGCTGACCCTGCTCGTTGCGTACCTTGACGACTCTCCTGGTGCGGCATGACGGGCAGAGCGGCAACCGGATGCCGGTCGCGCCATCGCGGACAAGATTCGCCAGCAGCGTCTGCACCTGACTCGGTGTTGTCTCCCCATGCAGTTCGATGGGGTTGAACTCGTCGCTGGTCAGCAGCCGCAGCGTCCCGTTCCGCGCTCTCGCTTGCACGATCCTCTCCGCCGCGTCAATGACGGCCGGTTCCGGTGCGGTCACGCCCTTGGCGGCCAGGGCGGCGGCGACGCGACGCCCGAACACCCCGTTTGGCTGTGGAGTGCCGCGTGGGGTCGTGGTCACAGCTTCGGTCGCTGGATGCGCGCGGCGACGGGGCGCAGGTCTCCGATGTCCTCGATCCTTCCGCTCGTCCCCGTCGCCTGCACCGACCGTGCGGCGGCTTGTTCGAGGACGAGTAGGTCGCTGGGCGTGCAGTCCAGGATCGTGCAGAGTGCCGCGAGGACCTCGACGTTGAGGCGTTGCGGGGTCTGGGTCACCAGCCGGAAGACCTGCTCGCGGGAGAGTGCGACGCCTTCGGCGTTCAGCGGTTCGAGGAGGTCTGTGGTCTTGAACATTCCGCGTTCGGCCATCAGTGTCCGCAGCCGCCAGGTGATCGTCTTCGTCGTCATCGGGTGCTTCCTTCCGGGAAGTAGAACTTGTCGATCGCCGCCGCCAGGACACGGTTGCGGTAGTCGTCGGTCACCGAGGTGTAGATCGCCGTCGTCGAGGCGTAGGCGTGACCGACCTGGGCCTGCACGAACTGCTCCGCATAACCAAGCTCGATGAGGTGCGTCACGTAGGAGTGGCGAAGGCTGTGCAGGGTCAGCTCGCTCGGCAGCCCAGCCTCGTCGCGGAGCTGCGCGAACCGCCGGTCGAGGTAACGGTCACCGACGCGGG
>CAYVWO010000476.1:0-1889 GCA_964455495.1 uncultured Tessaracoccus sp. | reverse complement strand
ACCCGCCCGATGCCGCCGGTGACCGCTGCCCCGCCGATGAAACACGCGGCGATGGCGTCCAGCTCGTAGTTCTGACCGGCGGCGGCCGTCGCCGCGCCTGCCCGGGAGGTCACGACCACTGCGGCCAAGCCACACAGGACTCCCATGTTCACGAACAGCCAGAAGTTGACCTTGCGGGTGTTGATGCCCGAGAGCTTGGCGGCGGCCAGGTTTCCGCCGATAGCGTAAATGTGACGCCCGAACACCGTGTTGCTCATAAGCCAGGCGTAGAGGAAGATCACCAGCCCCACGATCACCAGCACGTACGGCAAGCCGAGGGCGCTCAACGCGATCCAGTAAGTCGCCAATCCGATGAGCACGACGAGCGCCGCCAGCTTGCCGACCATGATCCCGACGGACTCCGTCTCGAGTCCTCGCTTAAGGCTCGTCACCCGCCGTCGCAGCGTGGAGTACACGAGCGCGGCGATCGCCAAGCCGCCAACGATCAAGGTGAATGCGTCGAGCTGCCCGACGAAACCCGCCAATCCCGCTCCGCCGCCGTTCGAGATCACCAGAAACTGGGAGTCGAAACCCGCACGCGTGTAACCCACGAGAACCAGGGCGACGCCGCGGAAGATCAGCATGCCGCCGAGCGTCACAATGAAGGCGGGCACGCCGACGAAGGCCACCCAGAAGCCCTGCCAGGCACCGACGGCGGCCCCCACGACCAGGGCGAGGAACGCCGCGATCCAGGGATTCACGTGGTAGTCAGCCATCAACACGCCGATCACGCCGCCGACCGCGGCGACGACGGAGCCGACGGACAGATCGATATGGCCGGCGACGATGATCATCAGCATGCCGACGGCAAGGATCAGGACATAAGCGTTCTGCTGGACAAGGCTCGTGACGTTGTTGGGTTGCAGGAGCCGTCCCTCCGTCATGACTTGGAAGAGGATCACGATCAGGACGAGCGCCGCCATGATGCCGTACTGGCGCATGCCCGCGCCGAGGCTCCCCCAGCGCGATACCGCGGACTCGGATTCAGTGGTGGTAGTCATGCGCGTGGCGCCTCCAAAGTCATGAGTTCCATAAGCGACTCCTGTGTCGCTTCTTCCTTGGGGAGCTGTCCCGTGATCCGCCCCTCGCTGAGCGCGTAGATGCGGTCGCAGATACCGAGGAGTTCGGGGAGCTCCGATGAGATGACGATGACCCCGCGGCCCGAAGCCGCGAGCTCGTTGATGATCTGATAGATCTCGAACTTGGCGCCGACGTCGATCCCGCGCGTTGGCTCGTCGAGGATCAAGACGTCCGGGTCGGAGAACATCCACTTGCTGAGGACGACCTTCTGCTGGTTGCCGCCCGACAGATTCCCCACCCGCTGCTGGATGGAGGCCGACCGGATGCGCATCTTCGCTCGGTAGTCGCGGGCGACTTGATCCTCGCGCGGCTTGTTGATGACGCCTCGACTGCTGACCTTGCCCAGCGCGGCAGCGCTGATGTTGTGCCGGATCTCCGCGATGAGATTCAAGCCGTACTTCTTCCGGTCCTCGCTGACATACGCCAGCCCGTGGCCGATGGCCCGTTCGACCGAGTCGGTCTGGATGCCCACGCCGCGTTTGAAAACGCTCCCGCTGATTCGCGCGCCGTACTGGTGCCCGAAGACGCTCATGGCCAGCTCGGTGCGTCCCGCGCCCATCAGTCCCGCGATGCCGACGACCTCGCCCGCGCGCACGCTGAGCGACGCACCGTCGACGACGACGCGATGCACGTCCTCGGGGTGATGCACGGTCCAGTCCTCGATCCGCAGCAGTTCCTCTCCGATCTGCGGATAGCGCTCGGGGAACCTGCTGTCGAGCGGGCGCCCCACCATGGACCTGATGATGCGCTGCTCGGTGATCGGCTTCGAG
>CAYVWO010000475.1:0-1890 GCA_964455495.1 uncultured Tessaracoccus sp. | reverse complement strand
ATCTCGGCGCCATCGAGGCATACGTGGCCCACCTCGTCGGCTCCCTCGGCTCCGAGGGTTCGCTGCACGGGTTGAAGATCGTGATCGATGCCGCCAACGGCGCGGCCTCGATGTCGGCGGTGGAAGCGTTCGCCGCGCAGGGCGCGCAGGTCGTGCCGATCCACGCGGAACCCGACGGCCTCAACATCAACGACGGCTGCGGCTCCACCCACATGGGCGACTTGCAGGCCCGCGTCGTCGAGGAGGGCGCAGACCTGGGCATCGCGCTCGACGGCGACGCCGACCGCTGCCTCGTCGTCGACCACGAGGGGAACCTTGTCGACGGCGACCAGATCCTCGCGAACTTGGCGATCGCGCTGAAGGAGGATCACCGCCGGTTATCCGAAAAGCTCGTTGCGACGGTGATGAGCAACCTCGGCCTCACCAACGCCATGCGCGCCCAGGGCATTCGCGTCGACCATACGAAGGTCGGGGACCGGTATGTGCTCGAGTCGATGAACGCCAACGGCTTCGCGCTCGGCGGCGAGCAGTCCGGTCACGTGATCATCTCCGAGTTCGCGAACACCGGCGACGGCACTCTGACGGGCCTCCACCTCGCCGCTCGGATGATGGCGACGGGGAAGACCATGAAGGAGCTCGCCTCCGTCATGACGATCCTGCCGCAGGTCATGATCAACGTGCGCGGCGTCGACAAGCTGCGCGCCGGTATCGACACCGAGGTGCAGGCGGCGGTGTCGTCGGTCGCGCGGCAGCTCGGCGACAACGGCCGAGTGCTGCTGCGCCCGTCGGGCACGGAGCCCGTGGTCCGGGTCATGGTCGAGGCCCCCACCGACGAGGAGGCCAAGGCCCACGCGGAGTTCCTCGCGGAGAAGGTGAAGTCGCGGCTGTCGCTGTGAGGGGCGCGACGCTAGGGTTTGCGCAGACCCAACTCGAGATACCGCCGGTTGAGCCGGGCCGACGCGCGAAGCGCCGGGCCCGTGTCGAAACCACTAACCCTTCCATGTGAGGACCCCCGATGCTCGCTGACCCCGTCGATCAACGCCGACTGCTCACCCTCGCTGACCTCGACTCGGAGGTCGCCCGGGTGCAGCACACGGCCCGCTCGTTGCCGCAGCACGCGGCGATCGCGGAGCTGATGGCGAACCGGCAGGCGGCCGGCGACGAGCTGATCGCGTCGAGCACGGAGGTCGAGGATCTCGCGGCAGCGGTGCGGAAGGCCGAGGCGGACCTGGCGCCGGTGCGAGGCAGGCTGGAGAGGGAGCAGCGGCGGATCGCCGACGGGTCGGTCGCCGACGCGAAGATCCTGCGCTCGCTCACCGAGGAGGTCGAGCACGTCCAGCGCCGCATCGCGGAGCTGGAGGACGCCGAGCTGGAGCTGATGGGTCAGCTGGAGGAGGCCACGGAGCAGCGGGACAAGGTTGCGGCGGCGAAGGAGCAGATTGACGCGAAGTTGCGCGCAGAGGTCGCTGCGCGGGACGAGGCGGTTGCCGCGCTGCGTCAGGAGGCGGCGGACCTGGCCGCGACCCGGGGCCCCGTCGCGTCGATGATCCCGAAGGATCTCGGCGCGCTGTACGAGAAGCTGCGCGCCAACACCGGTCTGGGCGCCGCGATGCTGCGGGCGGGTCGCTGCGGCGGATGCCAGCTCGAGGCGACGATCGCGGACCTCGACGCCTACCGGCGCGCTCCCGCCAACCAGGTCCTGCGCTGCGTCGAGTGTGACCGCATCCTGGTGCGGACGCCGGAGTCCGGTCTCTGAGATGCCGACGATGCCCGTGCGCGTCTCCGGTCCACCGGAGCCGGCGCGGGCTGCCATCGAGGCGCTGAGGCTTCGACTCGACCTTCCGGGCTCTTTCCCTGCCGTCGTGCTTGCGGAGGCGGAGGAGGCCGCGG
>CAYVWO010000474.1:0-1895 GCA_964455495.1 uncultured Tessaracoccus sp. | reverse complement strand
TCCATACCAAGGAGGATCTTCGTGAAGAAGTCCATGCTGCGTGTCCTCGCGCTGGTCGGCGCGTCCGCGCTCGCCCTCGCCGGTTGCGCGGAGCCGCCCGGCCAGACCACCCCGACCGATCCGGCGTCGCCCAGCCCCACCGCGACCGACACCGCCGCACCCCCAGCAGCCTCCGACTTCAAGGCGTGCATGGTCTCCGATGCGGGCGGCTTCGACGACAAGTCGTTCAACGAGACCGCTTACAAGGGCCTGACCGACGCCGTCGCGCAGCTGGGTATCCAGAAGGGCGAGATCGAGTCGAACGCCGAGGAGGAGTTCGCCGGCAATGTGCAGGCGATGATCGACGCCAAGTGCGACCTCGTCATCACCGTCGGCTTCGCTCTCGCCGACGCCACCCAGGCCGCGGCCAAGCAGAACCCCGACGTGAAGTTCGCCATCGTCGACTACGGCAGCTTCGAGGGCGTCGACAACGCCAAGGGCCTGCTCTTCAACACCGCCGAGCCGTCGTTCCTCGCGGGCTACGTCGCGGCGGCGATGACCAAGACCGGCACCGTCGGCACCTTCGGAGGCGCGGCCTACCCGACCGTCACCATCTTCATGGACGGCTTCGCCGAGGGCGTCGCGTACCACAACGAGGCGAAGGGCACGAGCGTCAAGCTGATCGGCTGGGACGCCGACAAGCAGGATGGCCAGTTCGTCGGCGGCAACAACCCGTTCGGCGACATCCCTGGCGGCAAGAACACCGCCTCGACGCTGATCTCCCAGGGGGCCGACATCATCATGCCGGTCGCCGGTCCCGCGGGGCTCGGCGCGCTGCAGGCCGCCCAGGAGAGCAACGGCAAGGTCAACGCCATCTGGGTCGACACCGACGGCTTCGTCTCGGCGCCCGAGTTCGGCTCCGTGATCATCACCTCGGTCGAGAAGGCCATGGACGTGGCGGTGTTCGAGGCCATCAAGGCGGCGAAGGACGGGAGCTTCTCGTCCGACCCGTACGTCGGAACGCTGGAGAACGGCGGCGTCTCGCTCGCCCCGTTCCACGACTTCGAGGCGTCCCTGCCCGAGGGTCTGCAGGCCGAGCTCGACCAGGTGAAGGCCGACATCATCAGCGGGACGATCACCATCGCCTCGCCCAGCCAGCCCAAGTAAGGGCCGGCAACAAGCAGGGGAGGGGCGCAGCGCGGCGCCCCTCCCCACATTTCGGCCCTTTTGTCGGCCCCGAACGTTAGGCTGACGGACACGCCACCGTCGGCGAAGGAGGAATGGGTGACCGCTACAGCTACGAAGGCCCCGGTGCTGTCGTTGGACGGCATCACGAAGCGGTTCGGTTCGCTGACGGCCAACGACACGATCAGCATCGACATCGTTCCCGGGCGGATCCACTGCCTGCTCGGTGAGAACGGCGCGGGTAAGTCGACCCTGATGAACATCCTCTTCGGGCTGTTGACGCCGGACGAGGGCGAGATCCGGCTGGGAGAGGAGGTGCTCGCGCTCGGCAACCCGAAGCAGGCGATGGCCGCCGGCATCGGCATGGTCCACCAGCACTTCATGCTGATCCCCGTCTTCACCGTCGCCGAGAACATGGTGCTGGGCCGCGAGCCCGGCAGCGCGGGCCTCCTCGACCTCAACGCGGCGCGGGCGAAGGTCCGCGAGCTGAGCGATCGCTACAACCTCGACGTCGACCCCGACGCGCTCGTCGAGGACCTCCCCGTCGGCATCCAGCAGCGCGTCGAGATCCTGAAGGCCCTCGCCAACGACGCCACCTACCTCATCTTCGACGAGCCCACCGCGGTGCTGACCCCGCAGGAGATCGACGAGCTCATGCAGGTCATGCAGTCGCTCCGCGACGAGGGCCGCGCGATCGTGTTCATCACCCACAAGCTCCGCGAGGTGCGGGC
>CAYVWO010000473.1:844-1896 GCA_964455495.1 uncultured Tessaracoccus sp. | reverse complement strand
CCCGCAACCGTTCGCTCGCGGCACAGGTCGCCGCCGCCGAACGGGCAGGCAATCACACCGAAGCGGCCGAACTGCGCCTTAGGAACCCCGAAGCATCGTTCGATCCGAATGCCGATCTTCAGCCCGTCACTTTCAGGAATACCTCAGACCTATTCCTATTGGGCGGCCTCGACCGCGCCGCCTGCTTTAACCCCGACGGGACGGTCAACACACAAGTCATTCAGGAAGCCGTCGGGAATCTCTATCAGTCCCGCCCCGAGCTATTCGCCACGCCCAAAGCACCCCCAGTCCCGGGAACCGGCAACGTCCCGGAAATGCGCGAACTCCCCGCGGGATGGCAAGACGTCCTGAACGCCGAATAGGGCGTATACTCACTACATCTGGCCCGCTCGACCGGGCGTCGAACGCCAGAGCACGCAGCCCCAGGAGGGCAGCGCGGCCAGAGGTCAGAGGCCCGCCACGCAGAACCCAACTTCTACGTCGGCGGGCCTTTCAGCGCCCGCAGGAAGGCCAACATCATGGCCATGACCACCAGCAGCGGGAACCGCGCGTTCCTGCCCTCCACCGCGCACGCTCTCATCGTGCAGCCCGTCGCCCGCGACTCCATCGCCATGCGCGTTGCGCACGTCGTCAACACCCCCAGCGGCGTCAACGACTACCGCGTGCCCATCGTCTCCAACGACCCGACCGTTGGATGGGTCGCCGAGGGGCAGGAGATCACCCCCAGCGACGCGACGCTCAACGAGGTATCCAGCAAGTTCTACAAGCTCGCCGGACTCACCATCATCAGCCGCGAGCTCGCGAACGACTCCTCCCCGGAAGCGGCCGCGCTCGTCGGCGCCGGCCTGGCCCGCGATCTCGCCCGGAAGCTCGACGAAGGGTTCTTCGGCGGCGCTGGAACGGCCGCCCGCCCCGCCGGTATCGGCTCGGTGGGCCCGTCGGCGTTCGTGACCGACGCATGGGCCAACACCGACCCGTTCGTCTCCATGATCTACAACGCCGAAGCGCTCGGCGCGCCGGTGCATATTCAGAGCGGTCGTGGTGGTTCCGGT
>CAYVWO010000473.1:0-834 GCA_964455495.1 uncultured Tessaracoccus sp. | reverse complement strand
ATGGCCAAGGTCAAGAAGGCCGTGGGCTCCAACGAACCGCTCCTCGGGAACGATCCGACGCAGCCGACCCGCCGTCTCATCGCCGGGGTGCCGCTCCTCGCGTCGCCCGCCGTCGCGGTCGGCACCGTCTGGGGCGTCCCGGCCGGCAGGACCATCGTCGTCATGCACGAAGATGTCTCGCTCGAGGTTGACCGCAGCGTCTACTTCACCAGCGACCGCGTCGCCGTGAAGGCAACCCTCCGCGTCGCGTTCCTGTTCCCCCACGAGAACGCTGTCCAGAAGCTCATGAAGACGCCCTAGCCGTGGGCACACGGTGGGCACGGCAGCCGCAATAGCCAATATCGCACGTTGTCGCAGCCATTACGAGATTGGTTCAACTCCTCTCGCGCGCACACACAATTGAGCCGAGAACCGGGAACGCTTGCGTTCTCGGCCGAGGCGAGTGAAGTGTGTTGACGAATGCGAAGCGTCCGTCAACACCGCAGGAATCCCCGGCCCGGCCGGGGTTTTCTTTTCCTGCCTGTACATCGAGAACACGCTGCTGTCGTTCTCTGAGTTTCTGCATGGCGATGGCGTCGCGCTGCGCTCGAAGGCTCGACCGGCCGCCCAGTATCACTCGACCGGCCGCCCAGTATCATACGAACCGTGTCCGATCAGTTGTGCCCGTCCGGCGTCGTGGTGAGCCTTCCCGATGCCCCCCTCGACGACCACATCGGCGTCGTCGAGGTGCTGATCCAAGAGGGCCTGACCACCTTCGCTCTGCCCGCCTCCTGCGAGGCGTTCGTCGACGTCGTGGCCGTCTTCGGCTCCCGAGCGGCGTTCGGCGCCACCCGG
>CAYVWO010000472.1:0-1898 GCA_964455495.1 uncultured Tessaracoccus sp. | reverse complement strand
AGGCGGTGGGCCGCGAAGGCGACGGCGCGGTCGACGCCGGCCAACTCGCCTTGCTGCTTGAGTGCGCCGGGGATGAGGTCGGCGGGGGCGGGATGCCACAACAGGTCGGCGAGGTAGGCCTCGTGTGCGCTGAGGGACTCGATGCCGCGGCGCTCGGCCTCGGCGCCGAGCTCGACGTAGTGCGTGGGTCGTGTTCCTGTGAGGAGGAGCCAGGTGGCTCCCCAGGGATTGAGACCTTCGCGGTGGAGGTCGCGGAACACCCAGCGGTTGTCGGCGTCGCGGACGGCGTCGATGGTGGCGAGCCCGGCCGCGCGGTGGTCCGCGTGGTCGATTCCCCAGGGCACGTGCAGCTCGCCAGCGCCGCTCACGACCGCGTCGGGTCGGAAGCGGCGGATCTCGCGTGCGATCGCGCGGCGCAGCGGTAGGCCGTACTCGAGCATGCCGTCGGGGAAGTCCAGGATCGTGAGGTGCTCCACCCCGACGATTCGGCATGCGTTCCGCTGCTCGACGGCGCGGAGCGGGCCGGCCTCCTCGGGCGGGCGCTGCATGCCGGCCTCGCCGGCGGTGAGAAGAAGATAGCCGACCTCGATGCCCTGACTGGTCCAGTGCGCGACCGCCGCGGACGTGCCGTACTCGGCGTCGTCGGGATGGGCCACGACGACGAGAACCCGACGGATGTCGGACATGTCGAGAGGCTCGAGAACGGGTCGGTCGCTGGTGCTTTCCATGTTCCGACCCTACGCCCGCCGAATGGGTCTGAGTAGCCCGAATGTGGGTGTGCATCCTGTGTGCGCCGGCGCTGGTCGGGGCGTCCCTGATCCGGGTGCCAGTTCATTGGGTTGCACTTCGACACGACCGCGGGGTTTCGCCCTGTGGGTCGGCTCAGTGCGGCGCGACACGGACCCGGCGCTTCGCGCGGGGGTCCGGCTCAACCAGCGGTTTGGGCGATCCGGGCGGCCAAGTCTGCGTGGCCGAAGTGGCTCGCCCAGCCGGCGGCGTCGAAGCCGAAGGAGCCGTCGACCGCCGCGGGGTCGGCGCCGTGCTCGATGAGGACGTCGACGATGTCCGGCTCGCCTGCGGCTGCGGCGTAGTGCAGGGCGGTGGCGCCCGTCTCGCTGGGGTTCGTCGTCGGGAATCCCCCGTCGACCAGTGCTCGGACGACGCCCCAGTGGTGCAGGGCTGCGACGTCGGCGAGCAAGGCCGGTTCGCGCGAAACGAGGTTGCCGACGCCGCCGCGACGGCGCAGCCAGCGGGCCACCTGCCCCGCGTCCCCGGCGTATGCCGCCTTGACCAGCGGGTCGTCCTGCAGCACCTGTGCACGGTACAGGTCGCGCAGCAGGCAGATCTCGGCGCCGTGGGCCATCGTCTCGCGGTTCAGGTGCATGGCCAGGGCGGCCATCGAGTCGTCGGCGAACGGGCCGCCCTTGGGGCCGAGCGGGCGGAGGAGGGCGTCGTCGTCCAGCGCTGCGATGGCGTTGTGCCACAGCGTGTAGCCCTGGTCGAGGAGCGCGACGCCGCCCTCCGCGGTCAGGGGGAGCGGCTCGGGCCAGTGCCTGTCGTCGAACATGCTGGCGTCCTCCGGGGCGTCCGAGCCGCCGAAGAACGCGCGTGCGCGCTTGCCGAGGACGTCACGGCCGACGTGCGCCATCCGCCAAGCGATGGAGGTGACGGGCGGGATCGGAGGCTCGGGAACGACGGACTCGATGCGGACGATGCCGTCGTCGTCCTCGCGCAGCGACCACGCGCCGTCGACGGGCTCCCACAGGTACTCGTCGTCGGTCAGGCCTTTCAGGCGCGGCTGGAGGTGAAAGTTCCAGTAGAAGTCGAGCTGATCCAGCAGGAGGTCGCGCCACGTCGTCGCCATGGGTCCATCGTGGCACGCGCGGCGGGCTAGATGT
>CAYVWO010000471.1:0-1907 GCA_964455495.1 uncultured Tessaracoccus sp. | reverse complement strand
GCAAAGGGATGGCCGTCGCGCGGAGTGAGGCGCGCCCGCGACGCGCCGCTTGCGACCGCTGCTCGTACGGGGATCCGAGCGGGGTGCGACGAGACCCGGTGGGACGCTGAGCGGATGGATGGAATACAGATTGGATATGCCAGGGTCTCGACCACAGATCAAGACCTCACGGGGCTTGACCCCTGATCTTGGACACGCTGATTCCAGCATGAACGCTGGGGAAGCGAGAATCCAAGGATGGCAAGGAAGAACTACACCGACGAGTTCCGGCGGCGGGCGGTGGACCTGTACGAATCGACGCCTGGCGCGACGCTCAAGGGCATCGCGGTCGATCTCGGGATCTCCCGGGGTGCGTTGAAGGAGTGGGTCGACAAGCTCGGCTCCGGGAAGACCGCGAGCGGTGGCGTGGCGGTGCCTGATGGGCCGCGGCCGGAGTCGCAGGCGGCGCGGGTGGCGCGGCTCGAAGCGGAGAACTCGGCGCTTCGCGCGGAGGCCCGCAAGCTCGAGACGGAGCGGGACATCCTCCGTCAGGCGGCGAAGTATTTCGCCGGGGAGACGAACTGGTGAACCGCTTCCAGTTCGTCGAGGACCACAAGGACGCCTACGGCGTGAAGCGGTTGTGTGAGGTCATTGAGATCGCGAGGTCGTCGTTCTACGCGTGGCTCGCCGCCGCGCCAGGACGAGCCGAGCGTCAGGCCGCGGACGCGGCGTTGGCGTCGCGGATCCGGGTGCTGCAGGACCCCGCGCAGGGTGGCGACCGCGCCTACGGGGCACCGCGGATCACCGCCGACCTCAACGACGGCGTGACCGCGACGGAGCGGGTCAATCGCAAGCGGGTCGCGCGGGTGATGCGGGAGCACCGGCTCGCGGGGATCCGGCTGCGGCGGCGCGTGAAGACGACGATCCCGGACCAGTCGGGACGCCGCTTCCCGGACCTGGTCGAACGCGACTTCTCCACAGGTGAACCGAACCGCAGGTACGTCGGCGACATCACCTACCTGCCGATCGCGGACGGTTCGAACCTCTACCTCGCGTCGGTGATCGACCTCGGCTCCCGCAAGCTCGCCGGCTGGCAGGTCGCCGACCACATGCGCACCGAGCTCGTCGAGGACGCCCTCCGCGCCGCCGCCCGCGACCGCCGGAGCCTCGCCGGCGCGATCTTCCACAGCGACCACGGCAGCGTCTACACCTCCAAGGCCTACGGCACGCTCTGCGAGCAGTTCAGGGTGACCCAGTCCATGGGCGCGATCGGGACGAGTGCCGACAACTCACTGGCCGAAAGCTTCAATGCCGCGCTCAAACGCGAGCTTCTCGAGGGCCGGGCAGCGTTCCCGGACCAGGCGACCGCCTACCGGGCCGTGTTCCGGTGGGCGCACCGCTACAACACCCGCAGGCGCCACTCCGCGATCGGCAACATCACCCCGAACACCTACGAAGCCGCCTACGCGGCGACCGCGTCCGCTACCCTCGCGGAAGCGGCATAACCGAACCGACACCGTGTCCACGATCGAGGGTCAAGGCCCCTACTGAAGAACGGTGTGTGGGGTCCGGCCTGATCCGAAAGGAGATGGCCGTGACTGACACGACCAAGATGTTGGATGACGCGATGATTGATCCCGTGACTGGGGAGATCATCGATCAGAAGGACCTTGCCGAGCGCCTGCTCGCGCAGGCCAAGGAGCAGGGCGTGAGCCTCGTCGGTCCGGGAGGGCTGCTGAACCAGCTCACGAAGAACGTGCTCGAGACCGCGTTGAATGCGGAGTTGACCGAGCATCTGGGGCACCGGCATGGTGGGACGCCTGCCGGGTCGAACATGCGCAACGGGACCCGGACGAAGACGGTGCTCACCGAGATCGGGCCCGTCGAGATCGAGGTCCCGCGGGATAGAGACGGGTCGTTCGAGCCGG
>CAYVWO010000470.1:0-1915 GCA_964455495.1 uncultured Tessaracoccus sp. | reverse complement strand
GCGAGCGCGAGGGCGACGTCGCGCGGGTGGCGGACGCCGCCGTCGGCCCAGGTCGACTTGCCCAGCTCGCGCGCGGCCTCGGCGCACTCGAGGACGGCGGAGAACTGCGGCCGGCCGACGCCGGTCTGCATGCGGGTGGTGCACATGGCGCCGGGGCCGACGCCCACCTTCAGGATGTCGGCGCCGGCGGCGATCAGGTCGCGGCAGCCCTCGGCCGTCACCACGTTGCCGCCGACGATCAGGACGGTGCGGCCGGTCTCGGCCGCGAAGGCGTCCCGCACCTCGCGGGCGACAGCCAGCGCGGAGATCATCTTCTCCTGGTGGCCGTGCGCGGTGTCCATGACGATCACGTCCGCGCCGCCGTCGAGGGCGGCGCGGACCTTCGCGCGGATGTCGCCGTTGATGCCGACGGCGACGCCGGCCTGCAGCCTGCCCTCGTGGTCGAGCGCGGGGCCGTAGATGGCGGCCCGCAGCGCGCCCTTGGGGGTCATGATGCCGACGAGGCGGTTGTCCCCGTCGACGGCGACCGCCACCTTCTGGTGCTGCTCGGAGAGCGTGGCGAAGACGTCGGCCGGCGAGGTCTCGGCGCTCATCCGCGTGACGTCGCTGGTCATCACGTCCTTGGCCTGCGCGAACCGGTCTGCCGACGCGGCGTCCTGCGGGCTGACGAGGCCCAGGACGCGCCGGTCGTCGTCCAGGACGACGGCGACACCGTGCGAGCGCTTGGCGATCAGGGAGAGCGTCATGCCGACGGTGGTGTCGGGGGAGACGGTGACCGCGGTGTCGAACACGGGGTGCGCGGCCTTGACCTTCGAAATGGACTTGGCGACGACGTCGGCGGGAATGTCCTGCGGGAAGATCGCGAGGCCGCCGCGGCGGGCCATCGTCTCCGCCATGCGACGCCCGGAGACGGCCGTCATGTTCGCCGCCACCAGCGGGGTGGGGGTGGAGAGGCCGTCGGTGGAGGTCAGGTCGACATCGAGGCGGGAGGTCACGGAGGAGCGGCTCGGCACCATGAAGACGTCGTTGTAGGTCAGGTCGTAGCTGGGTTCACCGGTCAGGAATCGCACAAGGGGCCAGTGTACCCAAGTTGCCCTGAAAAGCGCAGGACCTTTCGACGCGGGCGCGCGCTTCGCTTGCGGCCCGGCTCAAGGAACGAAAAGGGCGCCCTCCGTGGGGAGGGCGCCCTTTCGGGGTGTGTCGGCTCAGTGCAGCTGGGCGGGCTCGTCGTCGTCCGACGACTCCAGCTCGTGCGCGCCGTGGTGCGCCGCGTCCGCGAGCTCCCCAGCCGACGGCTTGCGGATGTCGTGGCCGAGGTACCAGCGCGAGAAGCGGGCACGAAGGGAGCTGACGCCGCCCTTCCTGCGGACGCCGCGCGCGTCGGTCCCGGACTCGATCTCCAGCGGCTCGTGCTGCAGGTGCTGAGTGAGCGTGAACTGCTCGTCCACCGGAAGCGCCACGTGGGCCTCGGAGTAGCCACCCTCGCGGGAGCGGACGATCACGCCGTCCTCCGAGCCGTGCAGGGCGCGTTCGCGGTCGGCCCGCTGCAGGCTGAGGCACAGCCGGCGGGTGATGAGGAACGCGATCACGGGCGCCACGAAGATGGCGACGCGCATGAAGATCGTGATGGCGTTCAGGCTCAGGTGGTAGCGGGTGGCGATGATGTCGTTGCCGCCGGCGATCCAGAACATCGCGTAGCAGGTCATGCCGGCCACGCCCAGCGCGGTACGCGTCGGGGCATTGCGGGGGCGATCCAGGATGTGGTGCTCTCGCTTGTCGCCGGTGATCCAGGCCTCCACGAACGGCCATGCGGCCAGGAGGCCGAAGAGCACGCCCATCAGGCCGACACCCGGAAGGAAGATAGCCCACGACCAGGTCGTCGGGCCGAGATGCCACTCCCAGTTCGGGACGATGC
>CAYVWO010000469.1:0-1922 GCA_964455495.1 uncultured Tessaracoccus sp. | reverse complement strand
GCGCGGGGAAGAACGCTCCTTGAGCCGGCCCCCCGGCGCGAAGCGCCCGGGTCCGCGCCGAAAGGCGACCCGCACTCCGCCGCCTCGTCGTGCGCGTCCGGCTGGACGAACACCTCCGCGTAGTCGATCACGCCGGGGACGGGAGGGCGGAAGCCTAAGCCCAGGGGATGCAGCGAGCACGCGACGGTCAGCTCCGCGCGGCGGTCGTCTCCCGGGCCGACGACGAGGAGGCCCGCGCCCGTCGTGCCCAGGTTCACGGGGCAGCCGCGCTGCCAGGCCGCCGCGATCCACACCAGCGTCACCCAGTGCGCCGGGTGCGCCTCGGCGAGGGCGAGGTCGATCGGGTCGCCGTCCTCGTGGCCGAGGTCGACGATCAGGTTGGCCGTCTTGTCCACCCAGTTCGCGAACGTGACCGCGCTGAGCTCGGTGCGCGCGCCGTCGGCCGCCGAGTAGTAGGTGAGGAGCGGCTGCGCGCCGCGGCGCGCCACGCGCCGGGCGAGGGAGCGGGTGAACATGCCCCGGATGCTACCGGTGCGGCGCTAGGGTCCTCGCATGCGTTACGTCGTGATCATGGCCGGCGGCTCGGGCACGCGGCTGTGGCCCCTCTCCCGTCAGGGGCGGCCGAAGCAGCTGCTTGAGCTGTTCGAGGGGAAGTCCCTGCTCCGGATCGCGTACGAGCGGCTGGACGGACTGGTCCCTCCCGGCCGCGTCCTGGTCTGCACCGGCCGCGCCTACGCCGACGACGTCGCCGCGCAGCTACCCGAGCTGCCCGCCGGCAACATCCTGGGCGAGCCGGAGGGGCGCGACTCCCTGAACGCCGTCGCGTGGTCCGCCGCGGAGGTCGAGCGGCGCGACCCGGGCGCCGTCGTCGCGATGGTCACGGCCGATCACCTCATCGCGCCGGTCGACGTCTTCCAGCGCGCGCTGACGACGGCGTTCGAGGTCGCCGAGGCGCGGAGGAGATCCCTGGTGACCCTCGGCGTCGTCCCGACCTCCCCGCACACCGGTTACGGCTACCTGCGCCGGGGCGCGGAGGTCGAGAGATTCGCGGGGGTCCACCACGTCGTCGAGTTCCGCGAGAAGCCCGTCCGCGAGGTCGCGGAGGGGTATCTGGCCACGGGCGAGTACTGGTGGAACGCCGGCATGTTCGTCTGGCGGGCCGCGACGCTGCTGACCCAGCTCGACCAGCTGCTGCCGGACACCGCGGACACGGTGCGCGAGATCGCCGCGCACCCCGCGCTGCTCGACGAGCTGTTCCCGACGCTGACCCGGATCTCCGTCGACTACGCCCTCATGGAGCCGGCGTCCCGCGGCGAGACCGACGGCGAGGTCGTCACCGTGCCGCTGGCCGTCGACTGGCGTGACGTCGGCGGCTATCTCTCGCTTGCCGAGGCGCTGGGGGCCGATGAGTTCGGCAACGCCGTCGACGGCCCGGTGGTCACCCTCGACGCGAGCGGCTGCCTGCTGATCAACGCCGCGGGGGAGGGCCACGTGGTGGCCGCGCTCGGGCTGCGCGACTGCCTCGTCGTCGCCACGCCGACGGCGACGCTCGCGGCCCCGCTGACAGAGGCGGAACGGGTAAAGGAGCTGGTGGAGCTCGTGCGCGAGCAGCGCGGCGCGCTCTTTTCTTGACCGATAATCACTCGTGTGTAATTCTGGCAGGCGACGGAAGGAGGATCGTGGAAGACAACCTGTTCGAGCTGTTCGACGACGGGGCGTACGCCTGGCAGGCCGAGGCGCTCTGCGCGCAGACGGATCCCGAGGCCTTCTTTCCGGAAAAGGGCGGTTCGACCCGCGAGGCCAAGCGCGTGTGCCAGAGCTGCACGGTGCGCACCGAGTGCCTCGAGTACGCCCTCTCGCAGGACGAGCGCTTCGGCATCTGGGGCGGCCTCTCCGAGCGCGAGCGCCGCAAGCTGAAGCGC